>NZ_JBQTCY010000015.1:0-139916 GCF_052663225.1 Niallia sp. 03133 | reverse complement strand
CACTTATCACCTTGGTATACCATTAATTGGTATTCAAGGCGATTATTGTAGCGATTTTTAAAAGTCAAGGGGTTTTTGACATTTTCACTTACAATTTTATGACACTTTCATCTCATTACAATTTTTGGAATTTTAAGTTGATGACATTGGGGCCAGTGGACGCACTCTCTTGATCAACTCTTCAAGAAACTGATCAGGACGGGAAAAACACGCAAGATGGCCAGCGTTTTTAATGAGAACAAACTCCTTTTGAGGAGCTTCAATTTCGTCGTAATAGGCTCTAGCCAGTTCAGTTGGCGTGATAATATCATTATCTCCGTGAAAAATAAAAACTGGAAGCTCAAACTGCATACCGAATTTTTTAAAATCAAAGTTTATTAATTCATCAAATAGATGGTCAAGGGAATAACTCATTCCTCTAAAAATATCCATCATATCACGTATTTTATGTTCGGGAGAAGAGAGCATAGATGGCAAAATTAAGTCTGTGATCATATTGGGTACATCCTTAATAGCTTTAACGAGAAGTCGATTCCTCTTGTCAAAATTCTTACGACTCCATTGGGATTGATCCGCTCCCATTTTCTCAAGCAACTGAACACCCCTCGTATTGCCTGCCCCACGGAGAGCGTTGAGTGTTAATGTATACGAAAGATTTTGTGAATCTGGGGCATTCTGATCTGTGCCGACATATGCATAAAAAAGATCTGGCCGAAGCTTTGCCATCATGACACCGATAAAGCTCCCCACGGAGCTTCCGATGAGAATTACCTTTTGATAGCCGAGTTTATTAGTCAAGTATTCTGCGACCTCTATCCCATCCTGAGCAAGGCGGTCGAAAGTGATGGTTCTGCAACCGTCTTTACCGTTCCTACGGAAAGTCTTTCCTGCCCCGCGCTGATCCCACTGAACGACAATAAAGTGCTTCTCCCAAGAACGCAACAACGGACTGAAGATGGAATATGTGGAAGCCGGGCCGCCATGAATAAATAACAAAACGGGGTTGTTCCAATTCTCGCCACGTATAGTGATCCACTGATCAATGCCACCAATTTTGACGTAACAACCTTCGACGATGCTGTTCGGTGTATTGATCTGAAGCTCCTTAGCATTCTTGCTCTGATTACGTTTTCGCATAACGATTTCCCTTAGGATATTGTATTTGCTCATTTGAACATGCCCTCTTTCTCGTTTATTGAGTAAGTAACTCACTCATTATTAGAATGAGGCATTTTCAGCTAGCTGTCAATAATAAAGTTCAACTAACCATCAGTGGAGGTTTTCTTCATCCCCCACTGATGGTTAGTTGAACTTATCGGACCTTTACGGGCGAGTTTCAACACCTAGCTTCCTCGATTTCTCAGCATCCCCGAGGTGGGGGTCTTACTGCCCGTTAAGAGTGGGATAAATTTTTTTGTCAAAATATCAGAGAAACATTCCTTTTAGATTCTTCACCACAGAAAATCTGATAAAATATCGTTCTTGCATAGTAACTCATAGCCTTTTTCATGACATAGTTTAATACGTTTTTGTTAATCGCTTTTAGGCTTTGGTGTATTTTTTCTCTGCCCTTAGCAGTATAGTAACACGTATCTTGCAATAAACATTATGTATAGAAAAAGAGGATACATGCTCTCATATTGAACATAGTATCCTCTTCTCTTCTAATTATAATCTGTTTAAATTTTTATCCCTTTTGGTAAAACATTCGGTATACTTTGTTTACAATATTAATACATGAATTTATTTATCTTTTCCATGAAATTGAAGATCCCAACGTTCTTCAATTAGTCTTTTACCACACCACTCGATGTTTTCTTTTTCCTCTGTCATTGTAAATCCGTATTTCGCATATAAATGACGTGCAGCATTTAATATACTAATTGTCCACAGATAAATGTATTCATAATTATGTTCTTTACTATAGTTAAGAGCTGTTTCAAGTAGCTTTGTTCCAACACCATGGCCTTGATATCGATCATCTAGAATGAACCAACGAAGCTGTACGGTATTTTTGTCATCTTGTAAGATTGCAATAGAACCTGCTCGCTCACCATTTACTTCAGCAATCCATAACTCCCCACCAGAAGAATCATACACGAATTCTGTTAGACCCTTCATTACGTAGTACTCAAAAATTTGAAAAAATCCATGATGCTCTCCATAAAATTCACCGTGAAGCTGAGCCACATACCCAACATCACCTGATTGAAATGTTCGAATTGTTACAGTTGGTTTTTCGTTTGCGGTATTTGTATAAACGGATTCAATCGTCTCCATTGAGGAAACAAGATCAGCAATTTTATCTTCAGATAAGTGCTGAAGTGTTTTTGTTAACTCGCGATTCGCATCCACCTCCATTTTTTGGAACGCTTTTTCACCAGTAGCTGTTAAATAAAGAGCAAATTGTCTTTTATCTTTAAGCGATTGTTTTTTAGTAATAATTTGTTCCTCTTCAAATCGTTGAAGAATGCGACTTAGATACCCTCGATCAATTCCTAGTGCTTCTGTCACTTCTTTAGCTGTATAACCACTATTGTAATGAAGTTCCGCGATAATACGTGCTTCTGTTAATGGGTAAGGTTTATTATAGATTTCCTGATCAATTTTCCCTAATACGTTGGCATAATACTGATTAAACTGACGAATCTTTTCCACTTTTTTAATTAAGTCCATAACATAATTACTCCTTTTCAAATGAAAATTCTCAATAATACGGTTTAAAGATAGTTGACTAAATCAATCATACTAAAAAAATAGTTGACAAAGTCAACTATTTTAATGAATGTAATGATTATAAGATTTATCCCCGTCTACTCTAAATGAAAACATAATATTTCACCCTTATCCATTATGTTTTCTCCAAATTATTCCTCTATTTTAAACAGTAGGTTGGCTATTCATTAGATGTTGCTGCATATAAGCACAAACTAAAAAACTTCACCTATAAAGGAGAAGCGAAATTTTGGAAGAAGATTTTATGGTTAGAAAACAACCTTTCCTTGCCTTGCTTAGGCTAGTTAGGAGTGACAAAGGCACGTTTGTACTAACTACACTTGTGACGACATTCTTTCCCATTCAAGAGCAAGACAGAGCTCATTTGCACTTAAAAAAAATGTTGTTCTGCCAACACCAACAAGACCTTCAGGCTGCAATACGGTCTTGATTTGGGGATAAGATGATTACTCAGGCGTGAACTTCATAGTAAGAGTTGCTGCCTTTTTCATTAGGCTGCCTCTTCTTTAAAAAAAGCTGTATGTCCATGAATAAACAGATTTATCCATAAACATACAGCTTTGTACGAATCAAAATTACTTTCGAAAAAATTTTTTAACTTATTACAGCCTTCTTCTCCTATTGATGAAATAGCTCTTACCATTCCATCAGTTGATGGCTTTTGTTGGTGAAACGGGCAGGGCTGCTTCTACTGCTTTTATAACCGATTCTTTTTCATCCTTATTTAATAGGATATGAACTTTCCCGCTGTCTTCTTGTGTTCGAATTAAGCGTCCTATTCCTTGTCTTAAACGCAAAATCATATAAGGCATGTCCACTTCAATAAACGGATTCCCGCTATTTTCACGCTTTGATTTATAAACAGGATCATTTGGAGGGAATGGCAGTGAAAATAAAAACACATTCTCCAAGGATGGACCAGGAACGTCTAAACCTTCCCATAAATTCACTGCACAAAGAATGGATTCCTCTTCATTTTGAAACTTCGATACTAAACCACTTATTTCTCCTTCTCCTTCAAAGTAAACAGGAAATGGAAAATCCGCCGGTTTATCTTCTTTAAATTTCTCTAAATCTTCTTTATTGTTAAATAAAATCAAAGAACGTCCATTTGCTTTTTGAATTTCATCATAACAATATTGGTTTTTCCCGTTATCATCTGCAGCAGCAAATGACTCTATTAAGACACTTATATTTTCTTCGTAATCAAATGGTGAATCAACGGAAAAAGATAAATAGTTTGCAGCGCCTAAGCTATTGGCCATATATTCAAATGATTTATTTTCAGATAATGTTGCGGATGAGAACATGATCGGCTTCTTTTGACTGAATACGTCATCTTTCATAATATCTTTCACAAGCCTTGGCATGATAACTAATGTTCGTTCTCCGTTGTTTTCTTCAAACCAGGTAATGCCATTCATTTCTTTCAAGAAAAGGTTAAGAGAGTGGGAAATTTGTTCAAGATACTCTTCCACAACCTTTAATTCATATTCATTAATAACATACATTTCACTTTCAAAAACAAGCTCTTCTTCTAAATCGGATATGAGGCCAGCTAGTTTTTTGCCTTCTGCCATTACTATTGACGTTTTTTGAATTTCTTGTTTATCAGAGCCTTTTGTTTCAAAGGATGCTTTCGTCAACTCAGCAAAAAACTGTTCATTTTGATAAATAGTATCTTCCATTATATGAAGTGTTTTTTCTCTTACATCATTTGCCATTAACTTTGTTAACAGCTTTTCTAGATTTTGTTCTGTCAATCGATAAGTTAATGCTTTTTGTGCAGCATATTCCAATAAATGACCTTCATCGAACACTATACAGGAACTATCCGGCAATAAAGGAAGCTGCCCTTCTCTTTTTCGCGATTCTTTTGTCCATATATGCTCCATGTAAAAATCATGGGAACAGATAATTAAATCTTTTGCATTTCGATAATAATCTCTGTGCAATGTCTGCCCGCAGCGATGTCTTTTTTCGCATGTAAAGCAATCTTGCAAAGAATCCCAAGCCACTTCATTCCAATCGTCATCACGAAGCTCTGGATAATCCTTACGATCGCCGTATGGTGAAAATGACTGAAGTGATCCCGATCCATTTACAAAATCAGGAAGAGTATCATAAATGCCATTAAAGGTATCTTCTACAATAATTTGTTTTTCTAATTTATTTAAACATAAATATTGATTTCTAGATTTTGCTAAACGAACGTCTACTTGTAAATTTAACGCTTGTTCTAATTTAGCAATATCCCCTTCTTTTTTTACGAGCTGTTCAATAAGTGTTTCATCGCTGCATGCGATTATGGCAGGCTTATTCATATAACGTGCATAACAGATGGCATATAATAAATAAACAAACGTCTTACCTGTCCCAACTCCAGCTTCTGCAAAAATCGTGTTTTTTTCTTTAAACGCCTTCTCTAGCTGAAAAGCCATGTATACTTGTTCATCTCTTAATTCATAGCCAGCTTCAGGGAGAATATCATAAAAAACATCTCCAATCCACTCTCCTAGTTTTTCATAAAAAGATTCTGTTTTCGCCACTTCAAACGGCAGACTGTTTTGCATGGTACCCCTCCAAAAAATAAATATTCCCCCAAATTACCAAAAGCATAAATGCCGTATTTTCCATAAATGAACATGCATTGCCTCGTTTCGCCTAAAGTAAACCTTCCATCAGTGGGGGTTTTGTTCCTCCCTCACTGATGGTTAGTTGAACTTATCGGATCTTTACGGGCAGTTATCCCCCACCTAGCTTCCTCAATTTCTCAACATCTTGAAGTGGGGGTTTTACTGCCCGTTAAGAGTGGGATAAAAAGGTTTACGTTCTATTGGTGCTGAGTCCAAATTGGAATATTACTGAGAAAGTATTCTTCCTATCTATATATATTTTATCGCTTATTATTAGTTTCGTTTATTCACAGAGCGTTTCTTAATAATAGTTGACTTTTTTATAACAATCAAGAAAAAAGAAGGTGTACTAAAGATAATTTCCTTTAGTACCCTCCTAATTTACTCTCTTTAAAAACAAGCATCTATTTCAAGTAAAGCAATAAATGTATATTGTCTATCAGCTGCTTTAATACCCGCTGTCACGTGATAGAGAAAAAGACATGGCTTGTTGAACAATTTGCTGTGCTTCCAACAATGCTTTTTTCCCTTCATTTTCAGCATTTTCTATTTGAATAATTTCCAATGACTGATTTAGTGCATGTATTATTTTATTATAATCTATAGTATTATCCATCAAAATCCCTCCATAATGGTGCTATAGATAAAATATATACAAAAAAGCAAAAATTATACTATCAGACTGTCGACAAACATTTTTGAAGATCTTGATGATTTATTCTTTATTTACACTCTGTATGATGACTATTGTTTTTTATGCGGAATCATTTGCTTTCCTGCTTATTTTTTTCTTCTGCCCCAATATTGGTAATAATCCGTTTTAATAAAACCGTTGAACAGCTTTCTTTTTTTTGTCGCTTTTTTGCCATAATGTGTTTCAAACTCTTCATCAGATGTCAGCATGTAAATAGACCAGCTTTCTAATGGTTCAAAAGCCTGTCCCATATCATGATACATTTTTTGAACGGACGGTTTATCTCCTAAGCGCTCGCCGTATGGCGGGTTTCCGACCATTACCCCGTTCTCTTTATTTGTTGTAAAATCTTTTACTTGCATTTGCTTAAATGCAACTAAGTCTCCCAGACCTGCTTCAAATGCATTTTCTTCTGCAATCTTTACCATCTTATGATCAATATCTGCTCCAATAATTTCTAGAGGTTGATCGTAATCGGCTTTGTCTTCTGCCTCCAACCGAACATCGTCCCAAACTTTCTCTGACATCCAGTCCCATTCTTCTGAAATAAACTCCCTGTTAAATCCTGGAGCAATGTTTTGACCTATTAAAGCAGCCTCAATAGGAATGGTACCCGATCCGCAAAATGGATCAACAAATGGACGGTCAGGGGTCCAATTGGTTAATAATATTAATGATGCTGCCAATGTTTCTTTAATCGGCGCTTCTCCTTGTCCAACACGATATCCTCTGCGGTGAAGTCCGTGTCCGGTTGTATCAATGGTTAAAGTTACGATATCTTTCAAAATGGATACTTCCAATTTAAATAATGCCCCGTTCTCTTCTAGCCAGCCCGTTTTTTTATAAAAGGTGCTAAGTCTATTCACAACTGCCTTTTTAACAATTGCTTGACAGTCAGAAACACTGAAGAGCTTCGATTTGACTGATTTTCCTGCTACAGGAAATTCTGCATTAACAGGCAGATACTCTTCCCATTTTAAAGCTTTTGTTTTTTCAAAAAGTTCATCAAATGTAGTTGCTTTAAATTCCCCTACTTTTATTTTTATTCTATCTGCTGTACGCAGCCACATATTGCTTCTTGCAATAGCAAGCTCATCACCAGAAAATAAAACCTTTCCGTTATCTACTTTACAGTCATAGCCTAAATCTCTTACTTCTTTCGCAACAATCGCTTCAAGTCCCATTGCAGCTGTTGCAATCAAATCAAATTTTTTCATTTCTTCACCTTTTAATCCTTTATTCAATCATTCTTTTTCATGTTGAAAATATGTAGTTTCGCTAATTCTTTAAAAAGCGTCAAGATGCAGGATCTGAATAGCTATATCCTGCCCATTTTTAGTCTTTTGAACACCTTAAAAAATGTTACAGTTTGTGCTTCTTTTGAATAACATTGCTTCTCTTTCTTATAAAGTAAACTTCCATCAGTGGGGGTTTTTCCTCATCCCCCACTGATGGTTAGTTGCACTTATCGGACCTTTACGGGCAGTTATCCCCCACCTAGCTTCCTCGATTTCTCGGCATCTTGAAGTGGGGGTCTTACTGCCCGTTAAGAGTGGGATAAATAAAAAGGATGACCCTCAAAAAATATGTCTGACATCCCTAACAATAGAAAAGCAATGCGTTTCTATTTGTATATGAAGTCAGACTCTTCTAGTGAGTCACCCTATTGCTTATTCCTTTATGTGATCAACATTAACGCTTTGTAAGCCATGTTCTGTTCCTTTGTACTCTGTCGACATTGTCTCGTATAAAGGCGGTAATCATCTATCTACAGAAATGTATTCTGTCCTTCTCTTTAAGTTCATTTCCTAAGAGAAAGTTCCCCTACCATAATTTGGGTTTCTCGCTCGTGGGGTTTACCTCGTTCCACCCTTTCCATTTCTGAAAAGGCTCCGTCACTGTGGCACTTTCAAGGTATTCATACCATATCGACTGACTTAGGTATTTTCCCTGCCGTCAGCAAAGATACTCTCTACTGCCCTAGCTTATTGTTTGGCTAGGCACGAACACTACAAGCATCTCAGCTTGTGCGAGCATGGACTTTCCTCTACAAAATCAATGTTTTGCAGCGATTACCCCAGCGTTGTTATTGACTACAGATGCTATTATATTATGTAGCTCATCGAATAGCAATGGTAAAAAAAAGAATTTTTCTTAAAGTATCGAAAAACCTCGCTTTTCTAATTGATTGCTTTGCTTGGAGGATAATTGCCCAACCATTAATCTTTCATCTCCTGACAAGGCTTCACAACTAGAAATACCAACGGTTTTCTCATCCTCTGTTTGTCTATATACTACTTTTTCTTCACTTTTAATTTTCGCTTAATCGTATAATTTGCTTCCAAACACATGCTTTTCTAAATTAGATAATCTTTTTAATATATCAAAATTTGTTGTTCCAGCAGTACTTGGAGCTGGTTGACGTTTGGAAGCTTCTTCTGCTTGTTTTTTCAGACGCAGATTTTCTTGCTGAAGTTCTTCTATTTCTTGATGCAATGTTTCATAATCCTTAATAATTAAATCCAGAAATTTATCAACATCTTCCGGTTTATACCCTCTCATGCTTGTTTTAAATTCTTTCTCTAAAATATCTTTAGCCGTCAATTTCATTTTATCTGATAACATAATACGTTCACCTCATGTATTACCATAATCTTTTTATTTTTTCAAAAAAACGAAGCTTTGTCAATTCTAATAAAACTCATCATTGTATTGCTTTTCTTCTACGATGGATTGTATATCTGCAAATTGAATAACTCGGATATCATATTCTGTTTTTTCTTTATACAGTTTGGCCAGGTTATATAGATATTTTGGACTTCCTTCTTTTTCTTCATCATAAAACAATAATAAGGCATCACTTTTTTGAAGAAGAAAAACATTTTTATCTTTTAATTGTTCCGGACCTTCATAAGGCTTTTTTGAAACGGAATCGATATAATCTGCTTGCATTAATATTTCTTCATACCATTCTTTATTCGATTCTTTCCATCCTTGTTCCTGTTCTAGAAATGGTGTAATAATACCTACTTTTAAATCTGGGTATTTTTCCAGCTGCAATTCATAAACTACTTCAGCTGCCCAAAGTTCTGTTCCTAGCTGTCCACTAATTAGTATCCATTCCAGCCCTTCTTCCACCATTATCTCTATATTCTTTTGAATCGCCTCTTTTATATACTCAACAGCTTCATCCTGTCTTTTAAAAATTCCTAATTCAAATGGTTTATAGCCAGAAATGACTGCAATCCTCATACATTTAAAACTCCTTTTAGCAAAAAGCTATGTAAATAATCCTTGATAGTTTAGTATATTTCTTATAAAAAAGAAAATAACAAATTAGGAGCAAAATTTATGCTTCATTATCACAACTGCTTTTTCATGCAGCTTATTATCTTTATATTATAAGCATTTCCACATAAAAGAGAAACAAATTTCCTTTATTTTTTTGCAACCTAAATGCATGAGAATAAAATTGATGCTAAAAATTAAAACAAGGACCATTAAAGGTCCTTGTCTCCCATTTATCTTTTTCTAAACGGAAGTCCACCTGGCATTCCAGGAGTACCAGGCACTCCTGGAGCTCCAGTGGTTCCTGGGTAAAGTTGGCCAGTAGCTGTAAATGGTGTTCCTCCAGCAGCTGGGAATGGTGATGGTCCTGGTTGTGGAGCTGGATATGGAGTTGGTACGGGACCCATAGTTGCTTGCGTGTTTGTTACAACATTTTCAACTGATTGTGTATGTGGGAAGTAATGTTGATGCTCATAATTCACATGGTTTACTGTTGTAGTGTGTGTCGGATGAATATGAGGCACAATATTGTTGGAAAATGTATGGTTCACACAACATTTAGTAGGGTGAACCACAGCAGGTAATACGTGTTTCGGTCTGCAATGCATAGAAAATCTCCTCTCAATTGTTTTAATTAGCTTACATTAACAACTTATGATTAAGGAGGGAATCTTGTACTAATACAAACACCTAATTTGCCTGCTTATCTGCAATTAACTCTAATAAACTACTATTACAACGCATACAAGCTATGTTTTAATGTTGTAAAAAGAATCGCTGTTAAACAAACTACTGCAAAGAATAAAAACATTACCACCTTATACAAAAAAGCACACCTCGATACAGAATTATTTCATTACTTATCTATTTTAATCACATTATAGGAAACAAACAACTAGGAATTAACAGGAAATTGAAATAACTGCTTTTTACATCCCTGCTTTTCTTTGCAGCCGTTCCATTCTTTTTATAAGCTGCTTCTCTATGCTCACTTTTTTTTCTTTGCTTAATAAAAATAGATGGTGTGCTTTCGATGTCCAGTCAAGTGCCTCCCTAAAATTCTTTTCTTTATGCTCCGCTATTTTTGCCAACTCAATATAGCAATCTAGGATTATTCGCTCATTTGTATTCTCTGTGTAATTTTCCACAATATTTAACCACAAAACGCTTGCTGCTGCCAGGTTTTTTTCTTTTTTTGCATGTTTGGCAAGTATAAATTGCGCCATCAGCGTTTCTTCTGAATGATTATCTTTTATGCGATGAAGTATATCTTTCGCTGCCTCTCCATCACCTAGCGCTGAATACCAGCGTCCTGCCTCTAATGTTTCCTTGGCAGATATAAGCTGATCTTTTTGCAGCAGCTGGTAGCTTAAATGTGTATACAGTGTAATCAAAGATAATATATCTATTTCATTGTGCTTCAATATTGCCAGCATGCCCTCTGGATTTTTTCTTTCTACAAAATCAAAATAAATCATTGGTGCTAAAAAACCAGGAACATCATTTTTCCGCTTCACTTCAAGCACTTCTTCTTCCACAATAGAAAGCTTCGCCCGCTCTAATCTATGTTTCCACATTCTTTTTGCTCCATGATATAAATCAAAATGTCCAAATTCAGGAAGCTTCGGAACATGTTCCTTAACAAACATATGTCTTGTTTTTACCTGCGGCCAATCAAACGCTTTCCCGTTATATGTGACAAGTGTCGTATAATCTACGTTTTCTAAAAAGCTTTTAAAAAGCGGCACCTCTCCGCCTGGATATGGAAGAATATGCTGCTTCAACACAACAGAGTCTTCCATTAATTGTGCGTACCCTAAAATAAATATCGTATTTCCTGTTCCCCCGCCTAATCCAGTTGTTTCTGTATCAAAGAAAAAAAGATCGCTTGCCTTGTGCCCTTTTGAAGATAAAGGATGCTCAAATGTCGAATGATTCCATGCCTCAACTGCAGTTAAACATTCTTTAAACCGATATTTCCCGTGTTGGTGAGTTAAAGGGTATTTTACTTCTCGAATTAAACAATAGTCATTATCCACCCAATACGGATGAACATTTTCCTTCTTCCAAACAGGTAAATAAGGTATCTCTTTCCTATCCTTGATGGTTATGGTATCAACAGGCTTTTTATTTTCCGATTTTAAATGCGGCTTTAATCTATTCAGCTTATTTTTAATGCTCATTTTATCCCCTAATTCGATTTTATTAGCAATGCAAGCATATTCAATACATCTTTTTTGTGATGATTATTTATTCCTTCTATTCCAATACATGAGGGACATCCATTTGGACAAGAACATTTTTTTATCATGTTGGTCGCTTCATTTAATACTACAATCATTTCTTCAAATATTTTTTTACTTAATCCTATTCCTCCAGGATAACGGTCATAAAAGAAAATGGTCGCTTTTTCGTTATGAGATGCTTTCACTTGCGGGACTACATGAATATCACTAGGATCTGCCATCACTAATAATGGGGCAATATGCTTTAAAGCATGAGCAGCTCCAAGCAGCCCTTGTTCTGTACGGTCTTCCGATAAAAAAAGAGCAGCCGGATCGAAGGATATCCATGAAGCATTTGTATGAAGCTCTTCTTCTGGCAATGTGATTGGACCTGAACCAATATTTTCATGTGTCTCAAATTTAATCTTTTTAAAAATAGTGCTCATCGCAGTGATGCTGACATCTCCATAGCCTAATTCTGCTTTTTCCATCTTTTTCTCTAAATCCACTTCCAGTACTTTTAAGGAAACGGCCAAATTAGCATCTGTATAATAATCGACGCTTACTTCTCTAACAAAGGCTTTTTTTTCTTCCCAATCTAATTTCTCAACTTGATATTGTATCCCTTGGTGCAGATAGATGGCTTCCTCATGGAGCAGGGTCATGGCGGAAAACCGGTCGCTTTCCCCAATGACCCTGCTTTTGCTGACATCAGAAATATCAATAATTACTACATTTTCCTGAGACGCTGAACGCAGACTGACATTATGCGCAGGAAAGGCATCATTCATCCAAAACCATTTATCGCCGTTTTGAAACAACACTCTTTCTTCTGTTAAATATTCCAGTATTTCTGTAATTTCACAATTGCCAAATGTATCTCCTTTTTTAAAAGGCAGCTCGTATGCTGCACATTTCATATGATCAATTAATATGATTAAATTATCTGAATTGATGCGGGCAGTTTCCGGATTTCTTTTAAAAAAATAGTCAGGATTTGCAACCATATATTGATCTAATGGACTAGAGCTTGCCACCATAACGACTAGAGATTCCTCGTGTCTTCGCCCTGCTCTCCCTGCCTGCTGCCAAGAGCTTGCAATCGTACCAGGATAGCCGGTCATAATGCAAACTTGCAATTGTCCTATATCAACCCCAAGCTCTAACGCATTTGTACTCACTACTCCATAAATGCTGCCTTGCCTTAATCCTTGTTCTATTTCTCTTCTTTCAGAAGGCAAATATCCGCCTCTATAGCCTCTGATTGCTTTTGGTCCTAATTGGTATTTCACGAGCTCTTGCAAATAAGTTAATAATATCTCTACTCTCACACGACTTTTCGCAAAAATAATCGTTTGAATTTTATTCTTTAAAAACTCCCCAGCCAGTCTTCTCGCTTCCAGCGTGGCACTTTTGCGAATATTCAGCGGAATATTCACAATAGGAGGATTATAAAAAACAAAATGCTTCCTGCCGCTTGGCGCTCCGTTGTTGTCAATCAGCATCATTTTTTCTTCTGTTAAGCTTTCGGCAAGCTCAAGGGGGTTGGCGATGGTTGCGGAAGTGCAAATAAAGATAGGACTGCTTCCATAAAATGCACAAATTCGTTTTAATCTCCGAATAACATTTGCCACATGGCTGCCAAATACTCCACGGTAAATATGAAGCTCATCAATCACGACATATTTTAAATTTTCAAATAAGCTGACCCATTTCGTATGATGAGGCAAAATGGCTGAATGGAGCATATCTGGATTGGTAATAACAATATGTCCAGCTTTTCTCACTTTTTGTCTAATAGCTGAAGGGGTGTCTCCATCATATGTATAGCTGTTTATTTTTAAAGAAGCACTTTCTATCAGCTCATTCAGCTCACTTTTTTGATCTTGTGCAAGTGCTTTCGTAGGAAAGATATACAATGCACGTGATTGGTCATTTTCTGTAATGGATTGAATAACAGGCAAATTATAACAAAGTGTTTTGCCTGAAGCAGTAGGTGTAACAGCTACGATGCTTTTATTTTTTTTTACTTCTTCATAAGCAGATTTTTGATGAGTATATAATCGGTTTACGCCTCTTTTCTGCAAGGCTTGTTTTATTTCAGGTGACAAGTTTTCGGGCATAGGTACCGTCTTCGCTTCTTTTGCCTCGATTGTATGCCAATAGGCAATTCTATCTTTATATTCTTCTTCCTTTTTAAAATCAGCAATGACTTGCTGAAGATTTTTACGTACCTTCATTTATTTCCACCTCTATATCAAACTTTCGAGAAACGCTCGCTTTTCTAGTTATCCGCCTCGAAATACGAAACTCTTCAATCAACCTGATGTTTTTCAAATATAATTTAATTGTACAATCTATATATTTTTATTTTAACGAATAAATGTTCTCATATAAAGAGGTTTTCCAATTATATTCATGAGAATTTTATCCATTTTTCATTATAATGGAGTCCCTTTCTCCCCTGATGTTTAAACCCATTAAAAAAATGTGTCCATACTATTGCGGCATTTTCTAGGCACACTGACCATTGTTCCGCATAAAATAATCAGAAAAAAGCTTTACAAAAAGGAGTTGGCAGCATTGTCTACAAATTTCCCAAATGATCCAAATAAAAAGGATAAATCGGAACCTTTTGGCGGCATGATAAAATCAATGAATGCTTTTTTTCAAGAAAAACCAGTCAAAAATTTTCTTCAAAGCATGGATGATTTTTTCAGCAATCCCTTTCCGAATATGGCCTTTCCTCTTTCAGTTAAAGAAACAGATGCAGAAAATATTATTACAGCAGAATTACCAGGCATTAATAAAGAACAAATATCCATTGATGTTTACGATCATCATATAACAATCAGCATCAACTATTTGGATCAAATAACAGAAGAAAATAAAAAGCAAAATTTATTCCGCTCCACCCAAACATATAAACGAAACAGTCGAACTGTATCTTTCCCCTATCCTATTGATGAAAGTAAAGTAAAAGCTTCTTACCAAAATGGATTGCTTACTATCAGCATTCCAAAACAAAAAGGAAAAAAAATAAGCATTGATGCAACGAATTAATAGCTTTTCGACGAAAGCAGAGCTTAGCTCCTATTTTCAAGGAAGAAATCTCCTCGATTAAAAATAAAATTTATACACATACTACTAGAGATACTCTTACTTATCTAACAATTTGAACTTTTAAATTGTCTTGAGCAGGAGTATCTCTAGCTTCTTTACAAACCCTACTTTCGAGGTGATTAGATGAGCTACAAGGATCAGTTGGATTCTCATTCTTCTCTTTTTCATCATAATTGGACAAGACCAAAACGGGCAAAATCCCAAGTTAATGGGCATACCGAACTGTCTAGAAACAATTTTATATTAAGAAGGGATGCTAAAGCCCATCGCTGGCATTAAAAGAAACTAGAAAAAGAGGGCTTCCTTCTTTGAAACATACTTCACGAATAAATGCATTTTGTGAAGCTGTGACAGGAGGACGCCCTCTTCCTTTATGGTTTCATTTCCAAGCAAATACCTCTATACTTTAAATATTCCTCCAACTCCCTTTACAAGTCCACCAACTTGGTTCACAGCGCTCATCATCATGCCTGCTGTATCCATCATTTTAGTAAAGTCTAAAGATCCGTCCTGCCCTTTAAATGAATTCATGATATTTTGCACTCCACTTTGTTTTTTGGGAATAAATGATTGCTTTGGATACGGATTCATATACCCTTGTTGATTATTTTGTTTAAGATTGGCGGCTGTGTATGCATTATTTTGATACTGCAGCGGATTTTGAAAAACATCATGAGACAATTTAGGATAATTATTCTGGGGATGAAAATATTGCTGCTGTTCATAGTTTCCGTATACTCCTTGTGGCGCCATTTGCTGGCTAAAATAGCCTGGATGCATATTTTCCATGCCTCCATTCCACATAGGTATATTCATATACGGATTATATTGCCTGCGGTCAGTGTAATGATGGAAGGCCGAACCATTTGTAAGTACAGATGGAGTCATATTTAGATATGGTGAATAATGAGATTTTCTTGCCCTATTCATATAAACATATCCTCCTCTATGGTAATTCTTCACTTATTGTATGAATAAAACGCCTAGCTGGTGCACAATATGTTCCTGACAAGCAAAATTCACCTTCCATTCCAAAGAACAAAAGCGCAAGCAAAAGGCCGCTTTTCATCCATTAATCAATCGTATCAGCTTATATCCGTCTAGACTGATGAATCCATTTAGTTTGTTTCCTTGTTCATCTCATCCAACAGTACTTGAAGTATATATTGTACAGACTTTGCCGCATCTATAAATCTTTTTTTACTTGTTTCTGGATAAAAAGCCTGTATAGAAATAATTTCCATATGATCAGATGCTGAAAAGATTTGAGCGCTGTTTAAATAAACAGGCTTTTTTTCCATCACCCAATACTTTGCGAGTTCTCTCCATTCATCATTTATGTGTTTAACATTATTGGCAAAAGGGCGCACAACTTCGTAAAAGTCTTCTGCTTCTCCTTTTGTTTTGACCTCGTGAAAAATGTTCATTAAAAAGTCAGCTGCTTCTAGTAGCTGTTCTGTATATTCTTTTAATTTACTGTAATTATTCATGATTGTTCCGCTTTCCTGCATTTCTACATGCTAAATTGTTTGTATTGATGTTTTTATTTTAGTGAACAAGTTAATTTAGTTCAAGTTTTAACGCTGCTGATCTTTTTATTTTCGGATCGATTTTTCCGATATTCTTTGTCTCTTCTAACAATTTTTCTTCCAAAACAGAAAACGCGGATTCCAATGTAGTTAACTGATAAAGATGTTCTTCAACTTCCATTTTCTTTTTCTTTTTTATCCCCATCAGCACATGATCTATTTCTTCCAATTCACCATAGATTTTTTCAAGAATTTTCAAAAGTTCTTCTTTATTAACGGCTTCCGTCATTACGATCCCTCCAGTCTGATTGGATACTAAGCATTTCGCTGTTTTAAGAATAGCTCCTGCATACATGACAAAACTAGTAGAGATTCGCCAAAGAAAGAACTGTTTCCCCATTATCATTTCGAAATTCGACAAGGAAAATTATTAATGAAACAGTCTGTTTTCCCATTCAATAAGCTGGTGCAGCTGTTCCTGCTTATGTTTATACCAATTTGTCAAACATAGTGGAGACATTTCTTGGCTTATTTTATGCGACCAAGCTTTTTTTGGCCGCTTTTTTAAACTCCAATCCTCCAGTTGGAATGGTGAATGGTTCACAACAGGATATGCCCTTCGCAACTCAGGCGTATTTTTTTTATGAACAGGATAAACAAAACGTTCATAGTCGCTCCTTGATCCAGTATGAGGAATGGCCGTGCTAAATTGAAATATATCTGAATAAACAGCAGGAGAAAATAAAATGCCAGCCAATATCTTTCCAAATTTGATTCTTTTGTTTAAGGAGGTGAAATCGGAAACACTCGCTCCATAAATTTGACCTGTTAATGTAGGAAATAATACAGAATTAAAATGAAATATATCTTGAAATAAATAAACGGAAGAATGAAATACCTGCTGTTTGAAATAAGTGTTTTTAATGATTGGCTCCTCAATCAGGTTTTGTTCATTGATAATAAGGCTGGTCAAAAGTCTTTCCTCGTCTTTGCAATGCCAAAAAACATTCCACTCCTTTTCCATAAAAGCAGAAACATGGAAGAATTTTAATAAGTGAAACATTGGAGTGCGAAATTTCGTCGAATACAAATAGAGAAGCAATTGGGGAAAAGCATCTTGGAAAATCAGCCAGTTTGCTTCCTCATAAACGGAGAATAACCGGCATCTTTTTGTTTGAGGCAATATTTTCGGAAACCATTCTCCTTCAAGGTCGCACATATTCCAGCCTGCATTTCGTGAAACTTGGCTTGCAAGAAATGCCCAGCGAATTTCTTTATTTGCGATATAATAGTGGAGATAACCTTCTGTTCTTGATATATTATCTACATTATATTTTTTTGTAGCGGATCGAATCTTTTGAACTAATTTATATTCATTGTGCAAAGAAAAATAATCAAAAATACCTACCATGTAAGCCACCTCTTCCAACAAACTATATGATATTATTGTTTGTTGTTAGAAAAAAACTTATGCTGTTTTTACTGGTAGCTAAAGAGGTGTTAAAGTGAAACTTCACTATCCAAACGGAAGAAAATACAATCCTATCGCTCCGATTGCTGATAACAAAACTAAAAAACCATTAAAAAAACACAGCTACGGCAACAGAGGAATGACACTGGAAGAGGATCTTAATGTTACCAATCATTTTTATTTAGAAAGTGGAAAAGCGGTTATTCATAAGAAGCCTACACCCGTGCAAATTGTTCAAGTGGATTATCCGAAAAGAAGTGCTGCAGTTATTAAAGAAGCCTACTTTAAACAGGCGTCTACTACCGATTACAATGGTGTGTATCATGGAAAGTACGTTGATTTTGAAGCAAAAGAAACAAAATCATCGGCATCCTTTCCCCTGAACAATTTTCATGAACACCAAATTAACCATTTGAGGTTAGTAGAAAAACAAGGAGGCATTTGTTTTGTTATTATTCGATTTTCCTCTTCTGATGAAATTTTCTTTCTCGAAGCAGAAAAACTGTTTCATTTCTGGGAAAGAATGATAAATGGCGGAAGAAAATCAATAACAAAAGAGGAACTGGCCACATGCGGCCATCCCATATCGCTTGGTTTTAAGCCGAGAATTGACTATATTAAAGTTATCGATTATCTTTATAGTTTCAGTTAATGCCCCTTTTGATTGCTTCGCATACTAGAAAGGTAGGAAAAAACATGTCAGAAAAATTTGAAACGCGAGAAGAGCGCCGTAAAAGGCTCCAATCAGCGAATAATAAAACAACTTCTAAAAAGAACAAAACAAAAAAAAGTGGTAAACATATTTTCAAAAAAATCTTTTTAACATTACTCACTCTAGGGATTCTAGGGATGATTGGCGGAGCGGTCACCTTTGCTGTAATGGTAAAGGATGCTCCTAAATTAGATGAAAAAACATTAAAAGACTCTATTTCTTCCACATTTTACGATTCTAAAGGACATGAAATTGCAAAAGTTGGGTCAGTTAACCGGGATTATGTGAATTATGAAGATATACCTAAATTAGTGAAAAATGCTTTTATTGCAACGGAAGATTCCCGCTTCTTTAAACATCATGGCATTGATCCGATTCGGTTAGGCGGCGCGGTAGTAGCAAATATTACCAATGGATTTGGTGCAGAAGGGGCAAGTACGATCACACAGCAAGTCGTGAAAAACTTCTTCTTTAATCAGCCGCAAAAAACACTGTCTCGAAAAGCACAGGAAGCATGGCTTGCCATTCAGCTGGAAAGAAAATATTCAAAAGAAGAAATCTTTGAAATGTATGTAAATAAAATTTTTATGTCTGAAAATATGAGTGGTGTTAAAACAGCTGCTAAAGTATATTTCAATAAAGAACTGGATGAACTAACATTACCGGAAGCTGCTATGCTTGCAGGGATGCCGCAAGCACCAAACGCCTACAACCCATTTAACAATCCAGATCGGGCTGAAAAACGCCGTAATATTGTTCTATCATTAATGCATCAGCACGGTTATATATCAAAAGAAGAAATGGAAAAAGCACAAAATGTGCCTATATCCGACCTGATTGTAAAGAAAAAGGACAGAAAAGGAACGGAGCTTGCTTATGACTCCTTTATTAAAGAAGCAATCGCAGAAATAGAAAAAAAGTATCCAGATATAAATGTTTACACGGATGGCTTGTCCATTCAAACAACCATCAATACGAAAGCACAAAAATATGTGGATCAAATTATGGAAAATAAAATCGTGCAATTTCCGGATGAGAAGTTTCAAGCCGGGATTACCTTGCTGGATACAAAAACAGGCGGCATATTAGCAATAGGCGGCGACCGCGATCCCGACGTCAAGTTTGGGTTCAACTATGCAACAGAACAAAAACGCCAGCCAGGTTCTACGATCAAGCCTATTCTTGATTACGGACCTGCCATCGAATATTTAAAATGGGGAACGTATCATACGCTCCAGGATAGTCCAACTACTTATTCGAATGGTACACCAATTAAAAACTGGAATAACATTTATTTAGGTTCTATGACCATGCGCAGCGCACTGGCACAATCAAGAAATATCCCGGCATTAGAGGCATTTAAAGCAGTTGGCAAAGATAAGGCAAAGAATTTTGCGGTAAATCTTGGCATACCTTTAGATGATATTGAAGAAGCCTATTCTATTGGCGGACTTAAAAACGGGGTTTCAACAAAAGAACTTGCAGGTGCATACAGTGCTTTCGGAAATGAAGGGGTTTATAATGAACCGCATGCTGTTACTTCGTTTACATTAAAAGATGGAACAAAAATAAATATGGAACCAGAATCAAAGGTTGTTATGCAGGACTACACAGCATTTATGATATCCGATATGCTGAAAGACGTAGTAAGTTCTTCACTCGGTACTGGAGCCAATGCAAATGTTCCTGGCTTGCCAATAGCAGGTAAAACAGGAACTACCAACTATACGGATAAAGAGTTGTCCGAATATAATATTCCAACAAGTAAAGCTGTTCCAGATGCATGGTTTGCTGGCTATACTACAAATTATACGATGGCAGTATGGACCGGGTACGAAACAAGGAAAAACTATATTGATCCAGGAATGGATCAGAAGGTTGCCCAATTAATTTTCAAAAATGTGATGCAATATATCTCACAAGGGAAACAAACAGCTGATTTCACGAAACCAGACAGCGTTCAGGCGGTTAATATTGAAAAAGGCACATACCCTGCTAAATTGGCAAGCTCCTATACACCAACTGATCAGATTCTTATGGAGTATGCTGTTAAAGGAAATATACTAAATCAAGTTTCAGAAAAATATAACAAACCAGATGCACCTGCAAATGTTGCTGCTACTTACAATAAAGATAATGATGAAATTGAGCTTTCATGGAAGTATAACAACAAAAAAGATGTTAAATTTGCTGTTACAGTAAGTGTCAACGGCGGTGCAGAGGAACAGTTGACAGAAACAAGTGATACAAGTATAAAAATTGCCAAACCAGAAGCTGGAAGCAGCTATACCTTTACTGTCAAGGCAATTAAAGGAGATCAATCGAGTGATCCAGCATCCGCTGCAGTTCAAATTCCACAAAAGGAAATAGAACAACAGCCGAGTGAAGATCCAAATAACCCGCCTGATGATAATGGTGGAAAGCCAGATCCGAATAATCCGGCAGACAACAATAACGGTGGAAATCCTAATGATCAAAACGGTTCCAATAAAGGAAATGGCAACAATGATAGCAACAACAGTACTAAAAATGATCAAAACAATAACAATGGCGATAATGTAAACGGCAATACAAACAGTGACAACGGGGAAAACAATCAATCAAATGATGATGTTGATAGCAATGACGACACTGAAGGTTAATGAAAAAAGCTGACAAAGTTGAATTTCGACTTTGTCAGCTTTTTCTTTTGCTCATCTTAATGGCAAATTGTTTCTCTAATTCTTTATATAATTCATCTAATTGTTTAAAAGAATGATAGCCAGTTAATCTCGATACAATAAATGCGAACCTTTCTTTCACATTAATTGGCTTTATTTTGATTTCTTCCTTAATTAAACCACGCTCGAAAGAAACTGGAATCTCGTTTGTCCAATATAAACATTCTAAAAAGTATAATACGCCTTTTTTCATCATTTCATCTGTTTCTTTTTTATTGTGATTACTGATGCTAATTTTAATTTCCTTCTTCAATAACTGCCATTCTTTTAATAAGGCTCCAACTGACTCTCTCACATTTTCTTTTACCCAAGGCTGGTAAGGATGGTAAACCTGGAAGTTCAGAAAATAAGCAGCTTCATGAATAAAGGGATCATTAAGCTGAAACGTATTTAGTAATGAAATATCGTTCATTCTAAATTCTGCAGGTACAGGCAAATTAGCAACAAGCAGTTGTTCCGGCAACGGAAATGTGATTTCCTTTTCCATCATGTCACACCAATTTTTTTCATTCTTTTTTTGCCTTCCCTGCAAAGGGTTAATAAAGGACACTCTGTACATTGAGGATTTTGCGCTTTACAATGATACCTGCCAAAAAAAATTAAACGATGATGTGTAACGGACCATTCTTCTTTTGGGATTTTTTTCATCAGCGTTTTTTCTACTTCTAGAACAGAGTCTTTCCATCTGCAGAATCCAAGTCTTTTGCTGACCCTCTCCACATGTGTATCGACTGCAATGGCAGGAATTTGGTAAGCGACAGAAACAACTACGTTTGCCGTTTTTCTTCCAACACCAGGCAAGTTTATCAACTCGTCCCGGTCTTGTGGAATTTCGCCATTGTATTCCTCTAGTACCATTTGGCATAATTTTTGAATATTTTTTGCCTTATTCCGGTAAAGTCCAATGGAGCGAATATCTTGTTGAAGCTCCTCTAATGAAACTCGCAAATAGTCTTCCGGCTTTTTATATTTTTCAAATAAAGTTTTTGTTACTTTATTAACAAGTACATCTGTGCATTGAGCTGATAATGCAACAGCAATTACTAATTCAAAAGGATTGCTGTGAACCAGCTCACAATGGGCATCTGGAAACATTTCACCCATTTGGTCCAAACAATTCCTTATTTCCTCTTTTTTCAGCATACTCCCTCACCTAACTTTTTTCCTATATTCTTCTTTATGATTTTTAGTTTGTGAACTTTTTTTACAATAAACAAGAGAATCCAATTAGATTCTCCAATGAAGAGGAAACATTCAGTGATCCTTCTACTGATAGAAAGTCCTTTATTATTAGAAGTACTGGCAAACTTTCTTATAAGAAAATTTACGAGTTTGCGATCACCCTAATGTTTTCAAACAGTATTCCTTTAACTCAACGATTCCGTTTGCTAAAAAGAAGCTCCTACTGCTCCAGCCAATTGTAAAATGGAACGGATTTGTTTGTGCTTGGCAGCTCATTTGCTTTATTAGTTGGCTGATTTTGCCTGAATTTTTTACCGTAGCTTTTCGCTTGCTGTATCGTTTTTATGCCATTTTTCTTCCATTCAAAAAGAATTCGGTCTATATATCGAAAATTTAGTTTTCCAGATATAACCGATTCTCTTAATGCAGCCTTAATAATCACCGCTTCATGTTGATCATCATCCAGCCACATGCCTAATGTTTCAATTTCGAATGGTGATAATGGTCTTCCAAACTCCTGCTCAAAACACGAATAAAGATCTGTTTCTTCTTTTTTTGTATGCTGTGCTTCCTCTTTTTTATTTAAGAATAAATATATATCGATCAATTTATCCCATAATGGATCCAATGAGTATTGTTCAAATCGGATCCCATTTTCATTATTTCCATCAATAATTTCTAGGAAACCTTTTTTAATAAGATAACTTAATAGTTCATGACATTCAATTGCATCAATTGTCATATAAGAAGCAAGCTCTGCTGGGGTTGGAAAATCATTTCCTTTTTCTAAAAAAGAAATGATTTGCAACAGCAATACTAATTCCTTTTCATTCAGATTTAATGTTTTATAATGCGCCAAAAGTGTTGTCGGAATACTGATATTTCCCTCTTTCAACCATTTTAGCATAATTGTTTTATTCATATAGGACACCTCTAATACAGTATAACATGTCGTTGTAATGCTTGTAATATGCAGATGCATGCAATTCTTTGGATGGACACTATCTTCAAGAAAAGCGCAAGCGCCTGGTCATCGTAAAAAAACCTTATTCAAACTGTAAAAAATAAATAAGGAAGAATCGATTTATATTCCTCTATTTTCTTGGAATATAAAGTAATTCTTCCTTTATTTCTCCTACTTTATATAGGACAGAATGTTAAATTGATCATTTATTAAGGATATAAACGGTTCAGCAATCTTGGGAACGGAATTGTTTCGCGGACATGTTCCACTCCACTAATCCACGCAACCGTTCTTTCTAATCCAAGGCCAAATCCAGAATGTGGAACAGAGCCATATTTTCTTAATTCTACATACCATTTATACGTTTCTGGGTTAAGATTATGTTCTTCTAATCTTTTGCTTAGAAGATCCATATCATGAATTCGCTCTGACCCTCCAATAATTTCTCCGTAGCCTTCTGGTGCAATTAAGTCTGCACATAAGACAACATCGTCTCTATTTGGATCTGGCTACATGTAAAATGGTTTTATGCTGGTTGGATAATGGGTAATAAAGACAGGTTTATTAAAACTTTCAGCAATAGCTGTTTCATGTGGAGCACCAAAATCATCTCCCCACGCTATATCATCGAAGCCGTTTTCATTTAAAAAGGTAATGGCATCATCATAGCTAATCCGAGGGAACGGAGCTTTTATTTTTTCCAGCTTCGAAAGGTCTCTGCCAAGTGTTTTTAATTCTAAAGCGCAATTTGTTAATACAGATTGCACGATAAAACTCACATATTGCTCTTGTACGACTAAATTATCTTCAAATTCATAAAAAGCCATTTCAGGTTCGATCATCCAAAACTCAATCAAATGGCGGCGTGTTTTCGACTTTTCTGCACGGAATGTTGGTCCAAATGAAAACACTTTGCCAAGAGCCATTGCAGCTGCTTCCATATACAGCTGGCCACTTTGGGATAGGTATGCATCTTCATCAAAATATTTTGTAGCAAATAGTTCTGTTGTGCCTTCTGGTGCGCTTCCTGTAAGTATGGGCGGATCTACTTTGGCAAACCCGTTTTCATTAAAAAATTCATATGTTGCACGAATGATTTCATTTCTTATTTTCATCACTGCATGTTGACGTTTAGAACGAAGCCAAAGATGGCGGTTGTCCATTAGAAACTCTGTGCCATGTTCCTTTGGCGTGATCGGATAATCAACGGAACCACTGATTACTTTTACCTCATTTACAAGCAATTCATAACCAAATGGCGATCTTTCATCTTTTTGAACAACTCCAGTAACATAAACGGAAGATTCCTGCGTTACTGTTTTTGCTGTTTGAAATACCTCTTCAGCTACTTCACTTTTTACGACAACCCCCTGTACAAATCCAGTACCATCACGAAGCTGGAGAAAAGCAATTTTCCCACTTGAACGTTTATTCGCAATCCAAGCACCTATTTTCACTTCTTTATCAACATTTTTCGGTAATTCAGCTATAGTTGATTTAATCACAATATACTCCCCCAAAAACAATAAAATCTAATATGTAAAAAGAAAAGCGAAAGCGCCTTGTTTATCGCTGTACGGACTGTAAGGGCTTCGACTGAGATAAAGGAAACACGATGAGCGATAGCGAATCGATGTTGACTTATCGTAGGGAGAAGACCTGAAGTACGTTAGGCGATGCAGTTAGACAGAAAAGCGAAAGCGCAAAATTAAATACTTTCCTATCATAATATTATACTCTTCTTAAAGATGACAATCAATATAAGAGGGCATGCCAAAAGCTGATAACTTTTGACATGCCCTCTTAACCTTTTCGAAAACAGTTGTTTTTCACTTCTATTTTTTTATTATTTGCTTTATCCCACTCTTAATGGTCAGTAAGACCCCCACCTCGGGGAAGCTGAGAAATCGAGGAAGCTAGGTGGGGGATAACTGATCGTAAAGATCCGATAAGTTCAACTAACCATCAGTGGGGGATGAAGAAAACCCCCACTGATGGAAAGGTTCACTTTATTAATATATTTATTTTCCGATTTTTTTGTCTACAAATTGATGAATACGTTCAACTGCTTTTTCTAAATTCTCTAATGAGGTAGCATAAGATAAACGTAGATAGTCATTTGTTCCAAAACCAGAACCTGGCACTACTGCAACCAATGCTTCTTCCAGCAAGGCAGCCGCAAATTCATCCACAGAAGAATAGCCTGTTAATTCTGCAGCTTTTATTGCGTTTGGAAATAAATAAAAAGCGCCTTTCGGTTTCAAGCAGGTAATTCCAGGAATTTCTGTTAATTTGCGATGAATGATATCCAGTCTTTGCTGAAATGCTTGATTCATTTCTGCCAATGCATCCTGCGGTCCGCTGTAAGCTTCAATTGCACCATACTGGGCAGATGTTGTAGGATTGGAGGTGCTATGACTTGCAAGGTTTGTCATTGCCGTAATAATTTTTTTATTTCCTGCTGCATAACCGATTCTCCATCCAGTCATCGAGTGAGATTTAGAAACTCCATTAATAACAATGGTCGCTTCTTTTAACTGTGGAGATAAAGAAGCGATGGAAACATGCTTTGCATCTCCGTATACCAGTTTTTCGTAAATTTCATCCGAAATAATGAAAATATTATGCTCCAAACAAACTTCGCCTATTGCTTTTAATTCAGCTTCTGTATAAATCATGCCAGTTGGATTGCTTGGAGAATTAATAATAACAGCTTTTGTTTTGCTAGTGATCGCCTGTTTTAATTGTTCAGGGGTAATTTTAAACTCGTTTTCTTCTAAACCATCCACATACACTGGAACACCATCTGCAAGCTTAACTTGCTCCGGATAGCTAACCCAATATGGAGTTGGAATAATTACTTCGTCTTCTTCGTCTAAAATCACCTGAAATAGCGTGTACAATCCATGTTTTGCACCATTCGTAACAATAATTTGTGAAGCTTCATAATCAAGACCTTGATCTTTTTTAAATTTATTTACTATTTCTTCTTTTAGAGCTGGTAAACCGGCAGCAGGAGTATATTTTGTAAGCCCTTCATTCATGCTTTTTATTGCAGCATCTATAATGTTTTGCGGTGTATTAAAATCTGGCTCTCCTGCACCTAAACCAATTACATCATATCCTTCTGCTTTTAGTGATTTTGCTTTTGCTGTTATTGCCAATGTAGTAGATGGTGTTAATGCATTAACTCGTTGTGCCAATCGAATATCCATTATGCTTTCTCCTCCAACCAAGACCTTTTGAATTATATATTTTCTATTTTTAGAAGTATTTCTCCTGTTTCAAAATCCAAATAATAATAATTGATTAAATTATTAACTGAGTGAGTATATATTTCCCAAGAAGGTATACCTTTTATCATCCCTAAGCGCACAGTATCTATTTTATCCGATGATTTCTCAGCAATTAATAGACGAATGGCTTCATTTTTGGTTATACCATCCTTTTGCTTTTTAACAGTAACTGTTTGCTTTTTCTCCTCAATCCATACAATCAACTTTTCCTTTTTAGCATTGCTGCCTTCTACTATAGAATAAGTATGTTTATCTGTTCCGTGAAACAGTGTTACATTATCAACACTTTTTAAGCCAGCTTTTTCTTCTGCAATTGCTTTTGCCTTAGAACTAGCTGCTTTTACCGGCTCAACTGCATTTAAATAAATATTTATCACAAAACCTAATAGGATAAGAGCTGCAATTACCGTAATCCAAATCCATTTTTTCATTTCGTTCATCACTTCTTTTTATTCATTCAATATTCTTTTTCTTGCTGTTTTTGTATTGATATACAATTTTTTCTGTTATTCACTATATTATTTTCTGTTTTATTTATCTAATTAAAAAGCAAGCAGTTTTTATGACAAATAGTTAGTGATTGTGCACATCAGTTATTATAACAGCATACCTAAACAGAAAGAAACCTTTTTCCCTTTAAAAATATTCAAAACTATTATTTTTTTTTATGTCTTTATACTAAAATTCCTTTATTCTTGATAAATGCCCTTCAGATTGTAAATTATTACAGCCATTCTTTAATAAAGACAAGCATTTCGTCCAGCTTCGTTGCTTTGACAGGAACAGTAGGAATAGACTGCAAAAATGTCTTTCCATAGGATGTTGTAATAATTCTTCTGTCAAAAACCACAATAAACCCTTTGTCTTCTTCTGTTCGGATTAATCGTCCAAAGCCTTGCTTAAATCGCAATACAGCTTCAGGGAGACTATTTTCTAAAAAAGGATTGCCTCCATTTTTTTTAATTTGTTCATTCTTTGCTTCTGTCAACGGTTCATCTGGCGAAGAAAATGGCAGTCGAACAATAATTAGGCAGGATAGATCCTCTCCAGGTATATCAATCCCTTCCCAAAAACTATTCGTTCCCATTAAAATGGCTTTATCATATCTTTGAAAATTTCTCGTTAGGCGCATTCTGCTTCCTGCTGTAATGCCTTGTGCCAAAATGGCATACTCTTCTAGAAAACCGCCTTCTTTCATTAAATCATACGTTTTTCTAAGCATATCATAGGAGGTAAATAAGATAAGCATTCTTCCATTAGTAGCTTCAGCAATACGAATGATGTGATCCGCCACGGATACTACGTATTCTTCCAACGGAACTGTATTAATTTCAGGCACTCCTTCAGGTATTAACAGCTGAACTTGTTTGTCATATTGAAAAGGAGAAGGTATTTGTTCTTCTTTATGATTGCTGTTTATCAAACCAAGAGATTCAGCATAATATTGAAAAGAGTTATTAACGGTCATTGTTGCAGAGGTAAAAATAATGGTATTTTTACGAGAAAAAAAATCTTTTTGCAGTCTATCTGATATAGAATAGGGCTGTGCATATAATATTGCATTATTTGGATAGGTTTTCAAATCTGCTTCCAGCCAAGAAATGCTTTCATTTTCCCGCAAAAAAATACTGCGAAGCGAACTCGTATATTCTTCCCACTCTTTTTGAATCGCAGTAATTCTTTCTACAATCATCAATTGCTCAGAAGACAATGTTTCATTCATTCTTTTTAATGCATTAATTTTCTCTGTCACTACTGTTTGACAGTCTTTAAAAAGAAATACTAATCTATCCGCCACACCACGCAGAAGACTCCATTCTTTTGTATCATTGTTTTTCACCCGAAAACTTGTTTTTGCTACGACATTTTTCCGCCCGTATTTTTTTGCATAGCGCAGCAGCGTTCGAAAAAACTCCTCTAATTCAGCTTGCAAATCATGAAATAATTGATTATCTTTCCGCATATATCTGTTTTCATCATCGACTAAAAAAGACTCCAGTCTATAGAAATACTGCTTTTGCTCATATGTACCAATTGCATTAATGCTCCATTTCATTTGAACATACGGGAGCTGATAGCCAAAATGTTTTGTTGCTGCTTTTTCAAACTGATGACCTTCATCAATAATTGCATATTCATAAGCAGGAAGCAGTTTCTGTACTGAGGTCATATCTTTTAAAAGAAGGGCGTGATTTGTAATGATTAATTGTGCTTTTTGCGCAGCATTTCTGATTCGGCGATAAAAATCTTTTGGCGCCCAGGCCTTTGAAATGGATAAAGAAAAATTCCCGTCATTTTTTATTTTATCCCAATAAAGTACGCCGCCGCTCGAAAGATTTAATTCATCTCTATCGCCTGTAGATGTTTCTGTCAGCCAAACAAGAATTTGCATTTTCGTTAAAATAACATCATAATTGTCATCTTGTTCAAAAAGAGAGACTTCAAATTTATCTAAACTGATATAATGATTTCTGCCCTTTATTATGGTATAGGAAATAGAAAAAGGCAAAATTTTTTCTAAAAGCGGCAAATCTTTTTGAATTAACTGTTCTTGCAGCTGAGTAGTAAATGTACTTATTATCAGTTGTTTATGATGATGAGCTGCAAAATAGGATGCAGGAATTAGATAAGCTAATGATTTTCCAACACCCGTTCCTGCTTCTATTAAACTATGCTGATTCTGTTCAAATGCCTGGTATATGGAGTCCATCATCTTTAGCTGGCCATGTCTTTTTCGATAAAAAGGAAGTGCTCTTTCCATCACTTTATCCAAACGACCGGATTCAAATAAAGGAGGGGGGCTCATTTTTTTCTGCATCTTATCTATAGGTTGAACCTTTAATGCCAACCCACGATATATTTCCATATTTTCTGGTATGTATTCTACTTTCTTTTGTTTCTCATTTATGATATTGTCAAGCACTAAATCAGCATCGCTTTTTAATGAACTGCTTAATTTCTTTAATTGTTTTAGCGTTTGAAGAGGAAAGTTCTTCATTTTCTTTAATAATATAAGCAGTAGTTCTGCCGTTACATAAGCATCACTATCAGCCTGATGCGGTCTTGTATGGTCAATTCCTTCTTGTAAAGCCAAATCGGTTAACTTATAGCTATCTGCAGTTGGAAATAAAATTCTTGCTAATTCCACTGTATCTAAAACTGGCCCGTAAAATGCTTGATATCCTGCCTGCTCCAATTCTTCTGATAAAAAAGATAAATCAAACAAAACATTATGTGCTACAAAATAGGCATCTTGTAATAATACTATAATTTTATCCGCTATTTCTTCAAATAGCGGGGCTTCTTCCACCATCTCATCATTTATTCCTGTTAATTCCTCAATAAAGGGATTTATTGGCTGCAAGGGATTAACTAATGATGAAAATTCTTCAATTATTTTTCCGTCTTCTACCACGACAGCAGCGAATTGAATAATTCTATCCCCTTTTCTCGGAGAATTACCATTTGTTTCCAAATCAATGACGACGTATTTATTCTCCATTACATCCACCTCAAACTTTCAGTCATTCAAAAGGTAACATAAAATTGATAAAAGGAAAAGATATTACTTTCACGCTGTTTATGTATAAATGCTTTTAGACTTTTCTGCTGCTTATTATTCCATTTTTTCCACAAAATTATTAAAAAAGACTTCGAATTGCCATTCCATACAAAAAGAGAAGGCTTCTACCATCCATGGTAATTCAGCTCTTCCCTGGTTGTTCACGCTTTAAAATTCAGACGTTTTCGATCTGCTTTAAGTTTAGGGGCATCTAATTTACACACTAACAAGAATGTTCAGCAGTTCCACAGCCTTAAATTACTGTTTTTTCCGGCTCCTGATGCAATAACGTCATTATTTTATTATTTTCATCCATAATAGCTACTTTAGGTTTATGATCAGAAATGTCGTTATTTGCTACTAGTGCATAGGAAATGATGATTACAATATCTCCTTCTTGCACTAATCGTGCTGCTGCTCCATTCAGACAAACAGTACCGCTTCCTCTTTTACCAGGAATGATATATGTTTCAAGTCTTGCACCATTATTATTATTAACTATTTGCACCTTTTCATTAGGTGCCATCCCGACAGCATCCAAAATGTCTTCATCAATCGTAATGCTTCCAACATAATTTAAATTAGCTTCTGTAACGGTTGCCCGATGTATTTTTCCGTTCATCATCGTACGAAACATTATCTATTCTCCTAACTTTATTCAAATTTACATTTACATCGAAAGATCAAAAATAATATTATCAATCAATCTAGCCTTTTTAAACTGCACAGCGATTGCTACTATCACCTTGCCAGAAGGCTGATTAATTTTCTCCAATGCAGGATACGTTAAGATTTCCAAATAATCTACTATCCCGCTTGATTCCTTTTCCACCTTATCTTTTAAGTGGGCAATCAAATCATCCAGTTGATTATTTCCTTTTATTAACTCTTCTCTTGCAGCAGCAAGCGATTGATAAAGAATTCCTGCTTCTTTTCTTTCCTCTTGGGAAAGCCGGACATTTCTTGAGCTTTTTGCTAAACCGTCTTCTTCACGAACCGTATTCACCGCTATAAGTTTGATTGGAAAATGAAAATCTTCTATTAATCCATGAACTACTGCTACTTGTTGTGCATCTTTTTGCCCAAAGTATGCATGATTTGGCTGAACTAGATGAAAAAGTTTAGTTAACACCGTTGCAACTCCATCAAAATGACCTGGACGAGAACTACCACATAATACATTCGTTCTGGTGTGCACCTTTACTGTTACAGAAGGAGTATCAGGATACATTTCTTCCACTGTTGGATAAAAAAGATAATCCACTTGCTCTTCACATGCTACTAGAAGGTCTCTATCAAAATCTCTTGGATAAGAATCTAAATCTTCTGTTGGACCGAATTGCAGCGGATTGACAAAAATACTTAAAATGACAATTTCATTATTTGCCCGTGCCTCTTTTAACAAAGCGCGATGGCCTTCATGAAGATAACCCATTGTCGGTACAAAACCTATTACTTTATGTTCCTTTTTAAGATTCGTTGTCAATGCTTGCAGTTCTTCTTTTTTTGTGATTATTTTTGTTTTTGTTAATATGCTCATTGTTTTCCTCCATAAAGACGATTCATTTCTTCTTCTTTCATTGTAAAGCTATGTTTCGTTTCAGGAAATTGACAAGTTTTCACTTCTCTAATATATTGTTCTAATGCAATGGAAATAGTTTCATTTATATTTGTATACTGTTTAACAAATTTAGCAACACGTTCAACGCCGTATGTCAGCAGATCATGATAGACAAGAACTTGGCCATCCGCATCGACACCTGCACCAATTCCAATGACAGGTATATGCAATTGGCTGCTGACCTCTTTTGCAAGCTGCATAGGGACACACTCTAATACAATGGCAAAGGCACCTGCTTTTTCGCACTTTTTTGCATTTTCTATTAGAGCAAGCGCTTCTTGATAGTTTCTCCCTTGTACTTTGTAGCCTCCTAATACCCCAACTGTTTGAGGGGTTAATCCTAAATGCCCCATTACTGGGATGCCCGCGTTTGTCAACAGTCTGATTTTATCGATTACATCATCTGCGCCTTCCAGTTTAATAGCATTTGCACCTGTTTCTTGGATAAGCTTTGCTCCATTTAGTAAAGTGTCCCTTTCGGAAAGATGATAACTCATAAATGGCATGTCGATAACGATAAAAGTATCCTTGGCACCGCGCTTTACTGCCTTTCCATGATGGATCATATCATTCATTGTTACTGGAACCGTCGAATCATATCCAAGGACAACCATTCCTAATGAATCACCTACCAAAATCATATCAGCATTCGCCTTTTCCACCTGCTTAGCAGAGGGATAATCGTAAGCCGTAATCATCGTAATTTTTTCCTTCTGCTGTTTCATCTTTTGAAAATCTGTTGTTGACTTCATTATGTCCTCCTTAAATTTGAAGAGGGTAGTTCAGAACAAAAAAAAGAGACTGCCCCATCATTTAACCGTTTCCAAGCAGCCCTTTTTACGATCCTTTATTGGATCAATTGCAAAAAAAGCTGGTATAGAATTAGTCTTATGCTTTTGAGACAGTCTCGTCACGTTTAATTTTTCGTTTCCTCCCTCTGTCCCTGTCCATTTTTGGATCTAGGCAGAATTAATTAAAATAAGGCAGAATGCTTTTTTAGGCATATTTGCCAATGCACTCAACTCTTTTATCATGGTTAAAGCTAGACATTTTGTAGCTTTAAAATGATGGTTTTGATGACAAAGATCCTTGCTAAAGGTGCAGTTCCTTGAAGATACTGCCCAATAAATGCATTATATCAAACGATGCAATTTCTTACTATAAAAAAATTACCATTAAATTAATATATCTGCTGAATAAATATGATGCGTTTCTCCATTTTCATCTTTTAGTAATAATACTCCATCATCGGTAATGCCTAATGCGATTCCTTGCATATTACCTGCGAGAGTCCTTGCCGTTACTTTTTTTCCTATGCTGACTGCATAGCTTTCCCATAATAATTTAATAGGGTAAAAACCATTCTCTAAAAAGAGGGTATACAGTTTTTCTATTTGCATAAGGATGGCTTGGATAATTTGGGCCCGATTCCAAATTTCTTTTGTTTCAATGGCAAGTGATGTTGCAATCGATTGAATATCCTCTGGATAATCCCCAAGCTCCTGATTTACATTGATGCCGATCCCAATAATAACTGATTGTATACGATCGCTTTCCGCCTGCATCTCTGTTAAAATCCCGGTTACTTTTTTGCCATTTATCAAAAGGTCATTAGGCCATTTTATTTGTGCCTGCACCCCTGTTATTTCTTCTATCCCTTGAACAACAGCTACTGCTGTAAGCAAGGTTAATTGAGGAGCATGCATAAGAGGAATATTGGGTCTTAAAAGCAAACTCATCCAGATGCCTTTAAATTTAGGAGAATGCCATTGACGATTCAGCCTTCCTTTTCCTCCAAGCTGCTCTTCGGCAACAACAAGGGTGCCATTTTCTGCTCCTTCTATTGACAGTTTATGTGCAATCTTTTGCGTTGACTCCACCGTTTCCTCATAGTAGATGCTTCTGCCAATACTTTTTGTTTTCAAACCGAACCGAATTTCATCTGGAATTATTTTTTTAGGGCCGTTTAGAATCCGGTATCCCTTTTTACGCACGGCTTCTAGTGCAAATCCGTCTTTTCTAAGTTCTTCGATATGTTTCCAAATGGCAGTTCTTGAACAACCTAATACATTTGCCAGCTCTTGGCCAGAAATATATTGATCTGGTCTGCTTGTAAAAGCTTCAAGCAATCTTTTTCTTAAATCAGATGACACGATTGGAGCCACTCCTTTATTACCGATTTCTCGTTTTGAACTTTTTTCGTCAAAACTGCTTGCTCGACAACCTCCAACAATTCTTTTATCCACGGTCCTGAAGGCTTATTGCTCCAAGCCATAACATCCCGTCCAGTAAGGGCAAGATCTTGTCTACTTTTTATTGGCAGTTTTTCATAACTCTCTTTTAACAGCTGCAAATCTATTTTCTTCTGCAAAAAAACGTTAGAAACTTTTTCTGAACTGTATGCAATAGGAAGTGTAGCTTCATACAAATCTTTGGCAGTCCAAGGATAAACTTGAACCTTTAAAACAAATATAATAATTTTTTGGATCTGTTTTATGTTTTTAACCGGCAGCTTCCAATCCCGCAGAAACGCTTCAATGGATTTGTTTTCCTTCCGATTTAAAAGCAATAGAAATAAAGCCCACATTTCCTGACGATTTAGCAGCTTGGTATCCAGCAAAGATAATTGGACGACAGCGTGCTCTTTTCCATTTAAAGCAGGCAAATATTCGTATATCTTTGTTTCCGCCATATCCTTTAATGCTTTATTTCTCGCAACACCTTCCAGCAACTTTTCAAATTCTGCTGTAATTCTTTCTACTGAAATTTCTTTCAGCAGCCGTCTATTTTCCATAATGGACTTTTTGGTATCTGCTTCTAATGTAAAATCTAATGTGCTGATAAAACGAATTCCCCGCATCATACGAAGAGCATCTTCTTGGAAACGCTCATTAGCATTTCCAACAGTGACAATTTGTTTATTTTTCAACGCATCTTTTCCATGAAAATAATCAAGAATCCTGCCGTTTTTATCCATTGCCATTGCATTCATCGTAAAATCTCTACGTTTTAAATCATCCTTTAAATTTCTTACGAAAAACACTTCAGATGGTCTTCGGTGATCTATATAGGTTGACTCTGTCCGAAAAGTGGTAATTTCATATGTATGTTTGTGAAATAAAACCATCACGGTACCATGCTGAATTCCAACATCAATGGTCTGATCAAAAATAGTTTTAATTTCTTCCGGTGTGGCAGATGTCGCAATATCAATATCATGTATTTCTTTACCTAATAATAAATCTCGGACAGAACCGCCGACAAAATAAGCTGCATATCCTGCACTTTCAATTTTATTAATGATTGGTATCGCTTCTTGGAAAAGGTTGTTCATACTACTCACCAGTTTTCATCAGCGTCTCATAAATTTTTTCGTATTGATTAACAATCAACCCTGCACGGAAATGCTCTTTAACACGTTGATAAGATTGATGGGAGAACTGCTCATGAAGCTCCTTGTTATTTAATAAATAAGCTGCTTTTTCCCCGATTTCTTCAATATTTCCCAATTGACAAAGAAAGCCAGTTTCGCCATCCACAATTACCTCTGGAATGCCGCCGATATTTGTGCCAATGCATGGCACACCACATGCCATCGCCTCTAATGCGACTAAGCCAAAACTTTCTTTTTCGGAGAGCAGCAGCATTAAATCACTTATAGAATACAGTTCTTCTAAATTTTCTTGTTTTCCTAAAAATAAAACACGATCTCTTATTTGCATTTCATCTACCAGCTTCGTTACATTGCTCATTTCCGGTCCATCCCCAACAAGCAAAAGCTTTGATTGGACTTTTTCTGCAAGATGATAAAAGGCTTTAACTACATCTGGCACTCGCTTCACACTTCGAAAATTGGACACATGTATAACGACTTTCTCCTCTGGCTTAATGCCATATTCTTCACGCAAATAGGAAGATTCAACTTTTTGATAGACTCTCTCATCAATAAAATTGTACAACACTTCAATGTTATTCTTTGGCTGAATCAACTCATACGTTTGTTGTTTTAAAGATTCTGAAACAGCTGTCACAACATCTGATTGCTCAATCCCAAATCGGATGCTGTCTGATAAAGAAGGCTCATAACCTAATACTGTAATATCTGTACCATGCAATGTTGTGACAATCTTCACATCTCTTCCACTCATTTGCTTAGCTAATATGGCACAGACCGCATGGGGGATTGCATAATGCACGTGAAGTAAATCCAACTCTTCCCTCTTGATTACTTCTGCCATCTTGCTGCTTAAAGCAATATCATATGGAGGATACTGAAAAACAGAATATTGGCTGACTTCCACTTGATGATAATAAATATTGTGATACATTTTTTTCAATCGAAATGGAAGGCTGGAGGAAATAAAGTGAATTTCATGTCCTTTTTCTGCTAGCATTTTTCCAAGTTCTGTTGCTATAACTCCTGATCCTCCAACTGTCGGATAACAAGTAATACCTATTTTTAATTTTTTCATTCTTTTTCACCTAATAAATCATTATTCAACAGCAACGGTTTTTTCTTCATAAATCCTTCAGCAAAGGCCACTCCTGCTTCTTGTCCAAACAGTTTTTCTCTTGCTTGAATACTATCAATATAGCCATTTACCAATGGGGTATCAACACTTTCTGACGATTTTACAAATTGACTTTTATAGCAGTTCAGCGCTTCTATTTTTTTATCCATAAAACTACTTGTATCAATTAAAAAATCAGGTTTCTGAAAACCGTTGATCATATAGTAATAGCTATTTTGAATTTTGTGTGCTGTTGTGCTTTCTACTTGAAAATTTTTTATACCCGCTGAAAATACCGCCTCATCGACTAATTTCGCACAATTCCCATGATCCGGATGACGATCAAGCAAAAATGGAGCAAAAACGATTTTCGGTTTATATAATCGAATAATTTCCACTATTTTCTTTATGGAAGATTCTTGCATATATAAACCGCGATCAGGAAGATCAAGGGTCACTCTTTCAGCAATTCCCAAAACATTTCCTGCAGCAAAAGCTTCTTTTTTCCGATTGTCAACCGTTCCATTAGATGAAAGTTCGCTTTTGGTTAAATCACAAATCACGACTTTTTTTCCTGCTTTTGCATATTTGGCGATGGTTGCCCCCATGCCGATCTCTACATCATCAGCATGGGCCCCAAATGCCAATATATCTACATCCCAGTTACTCTTCTGTAAATTTTTCTGTTTTTCCATGTACAACATTTCTCCATTCTATATCACCATGCTCTAATCCCCGTATTAATACTTCCCCTGTTCCCATATTGGTTGCCAGTGGGACGGAATACACATCACATAAACGAATAAGAGCAGTAACATCCGGTTCATGGGGCTGAGCTGTTAATGGATCACGAAAGAAAAAAACCATATCCATTTCATTGTTGGCAATTTTTGCTCCAATTTCCTGGTCACCGCCAAGTGGACCGGAACAAAAACGATGCACTTCTAAACCAGTCGCTTCCGCTATTTTTAAACCTGTCGTTCCTGTTGCAAATAATGTATGTTTTGCAAAAATTGGCTTATAAGCAGTCGCAAAGCGCACCATATCATCTTTCTTTTTGTCGTGAGCAATTAAGGCAATATTCATGCTTCTCCCCCTAATCAATTATATTTTCCAAACCGTATACAAGCACATTCACTTTTAGCACTTCTTCCACTGCAATTTTCACCCCAGACATAAAGGATGTGCGATTATACGAATCATGTTTTAAAGTTAATGTTTCCCCGTCTGCTCCAAACATTACCTGCTGATGAGCAATTAATCCTGGCAAACGAACAGAGTGGATGCGCATCCCATCAAAATCTGCTCCTCTTGCACCTGGAATTGTTTCTTTTTCTTCTGGATGTCCCTGCTTTTTCGTTTCTCTTACTTCTGCGATCAATTCTGCTGTTTTGACTGCTGTTCCAGAAGGAGCGTCCAATTTTTGATCATGATGCAATTCAATAATTTCAGCATCTTTATAATATTTCCCTGCAAGTTGTGCGAATTTCATCATTAGAACTGCTCCTAATGCGAAATTAGGCGCAATAATACAGCCGCGATTCATTTCTTCACATAAATTTTCTAATTCCTGCAAATTTTCCGTCGTAAATCCTGTTGTGCCTACTACTGGACGAACGCCATAGCTTAAAGCTGTTCTCGCATGATGCATGCCATACTCTGGAGTTGTTAAATCAATCAGCACGTCCGGTTTTTCTGTTTGCAAACATGTATCTATATCTGTATAAATCGGCACATCGAATGACGCAAATCCATCTAGCTCACTTAATTTTTTCCCCTCATTTTTATGATCTAAAACGCCGACTAATTGAAAATGATCGGTACGCCCAGTTAAATAAACAGCCTCCTTTCCCATTCTTCCTCTAGCTCCTGCAATTACAATTTTCACTTTCTCCACTTTATATACGCTCCTTCAATTTGTTTTTATGTATTCATGTGTTTTATTCGCCGTACTATCTATCTTACGATTACTCTTTTCTTGTCCAGCGGTCTTTATCTCTTGTATTAAATTTATGCATGACTCTATCATGCGCTTCCTCTAAATCAATATGTAAAGAATTTGCGAGACAAACTAAAACAAACAGCATATCGCCAAGTTCATCATTTATTTCTTTTTCATTTTCGGTTGATTTTTTCGGTTTCTCTCCATAGTGATGGTTTATTTCCCTAGCCAGCTCTCCCAATTCCTCTGTTAATCGGGCTAGCATGGCAAGTGGACTAAAATATCCTTCTTTAAATTGGCCAATATAATCATCCACTTCCTGCTGCAATTCTTTTAATGTTTTCTCTTGTTTCAAGCCTTCCACCTCATGCCGTAAAAAGTATTCAACTTATCCACTTACATGTTAGCTAATCTAATAGGTTTTTACAATCATTTTAGCTTTTTTCACAGAAAGAAGTGGTCCGTTTTATCGCTCATTCCATTTCCAAGTCGTTGCTCTTCATTTGTCTATTCGGTATAATAAATAAGCTATAAGCATACCCACCGTGGAAAAACTGTCTTATTTTGTTTACCTTCTTATTTATCCCACACTTAACGGGCAGTAAAACCCCCACCTCGGGGATGCTGAGAAATCGAGGAAGCTAGGTGGGGGATAACTGCCCGTAAAGATCCGATAAGTTCAACTAACCATCAGTGGGGGAGGAACAAAACCCCCACTGATGGAAGGTTCACTTTATTATTTGTCCATTTCATTTATTTTAGCTAGTTATGTTTTATTGAAAGAAGGAGATTTTTTGTTAAAAGGCATAAAAATAAAAAATATATTTTTTATTCTTTTAGGTTCAGCGATTTTTTCCTTTGGAATTGTGCATTTTAATATGCAAAATAATCTGGCAGAAGGCGGTTTTACCGGTTTAACCTTATTATTATTTTTTAAACTACATATAGATCCTTCTTATACAAATCTAATATTGAACATCCCTCTATTTTTTGTTGGATGGAAGCTGCTTGGAAGAAATGTGTTTATCTATACCATTATCGGCACAGTCGGCGTCTCGATCTTTTTATGGTTTTTCCAGCTTCCTTACATTCAACTGCATATTCCCCTAAAGGAAGATTTAACGTTAGCAGCGCTTTTTGCCGGTACATTTATCGGCATAGGGTTGGGGATTATCTTTCGGTTTGGAGGAACAACAGGCGGGGTGGATATTATCGCAAGGCTCTGCTTTAAGTTTTATGGCTGGAGTATGGGAAAAACGATGTTTCTTTTTGATGCATGTGTGATCACGTTATCGTTGATCTTTTACTTAACATACAGGGAAGCTATGTATACACTTGTTGCTGTTTTCGTTGGCTCAAGAGTGATTGACTTCATGCAGGAGGGTGCCTATGCTGCAAGAGGTGCCATGATAATCTCTGATTTCAATGATGAAATAGCGGAAAAAATCATGAGCGAAATGGATCGTGGTGTGACTGTTCTAAAAGGGCATGGTTCGTTTACGAAAAAACAAAGAGAAGTTCTTTACTGTGTTGTTGCAAAAACAGAAATTGTCCGTTTGAAATCTGTCATAACATCTATTGATCCACATGCCTTTGTATCCGTCAGCGTTGTCCACGATGTACTTGGGGAAGGATTTACTTTAGATGAATACAAAAGACCGCTTGAGCGATAACATTGCTGTAAATCTAAAAAACAGCAGGATGAAAGCCCTACTTTTCTCCTGCTGTTTTTTTACTAATGATTATCATGTATTTCTTTCACACGTTTATCAGAAGGCAATAATAGAGACAAGATGCCCATTAAAGGTAAAACACTGCATAAAAGCATAATGGTTTGCAGATCATATTTATCGCCAAGCACCCCTAAAATTACTGCTCCAAGTGCTCCCATTCCAAAAGCTAATCCAACAATTAATCCAGAAACGAGGCCAATCATTCCTGGCAGTAATTCCTGTGCATACACAACCGTCACACTAAAGCTTGATTGCAGAATAAAACCAATTATAATTAATACTGGACCTACAAGGTCAATAGGCAAATGTGGAAGCAATAAGGTAAACGGTGCAGAGCCTAGCATGGAAAACAACAATATTTTCCTTTTTCCAAATCGGTCTGCTAAAGGTCCACCAAAAAACGTTCCGACAACCCCTGCAAGCATAAATAAAAATACATAAATTTGGGCAGAACGAATCGATAAATCAAATTTATTAATCATATAGAAATGAAAAAAATTATTTATGCCTGCTCCATACCAAGATCTTGCAAACACTAAAAAGATTAGCAAGTTGATTGCGATGATAATTTCTTTATTTATATATAGCGATTTTTTTGTTTGTTTCTTTTTTATTGGCTCTCTTATTTTTAGTTCACTTTTATACCAAGTGGAAACAGAAAAAAGCACAAACATGCCGGCAGCTGCCAAAAAGGTAAACCAAATGGTGCCAAACTGGCCAGTATAAAAAAAGATAAATGCAGTAAATAATGGAGCCATCGATTGGCCGGCATTGCCGCCAACTTGATAGATGGACTGTGCCAATCCTCTTTTCGTTCCTGCTGCCATATAGGAAACACGTGAGCCTTCAGGATGAAATATAGCGGAGCCAAAGCCGATGAATAGTACAGATAAAAGTACAAAATAAAAATTGGTAGACAATGCCAGCCCCAGCATGCCCAATAAACTGGAGAACATAGCGATTGGCAATAAATAAGGTGCTGGACGCTTATCTGCCAAAACACCAAAAAAAGGCTGCATGATAGACGATGTAATATTCAGGGTAAATGCAATCCACCCTACTTGTGTGTAATTAAGATCCATCGACTTTTGAATAATCGGAAATAACGCAGGCACGACTGACTGCATGCAATCATTAATAAAATGACCTGCACTTATCGCAAATAAAATTTTATAAACCGTTAATTGCTGCTGTTTTTGCAGCTGTTCTGCTGTCTGCAAAATACCCCTTCTTCCTGTTGATTATAAGCTGATTTTACATTCCATGCATCATTTTGCACGACGTTTGATGACAAATCTTATTATACCTCGGAAAAGCTCGCAAAAATAGGCATTAGCAGGATTTCTCTGGAACTCTCTTTAAAACTTGAGATGATGAGTAGTGAAATATGATTTTTTTGCCATAAAAAAAGTGCGCTGTTATTTAATAACAACGCACCCCAGACTATCGAAAAAAAAGCCATTGTTTATAAAGTGAACCTTTCCATTAGTGGGGTTTTCTTCATCCCCACTGGTGGTTAGTTGAACTTATCGTACCTTTACGGGCGAGTTTCAACGCCTATCTTCCTCGATTTCTCAGCATCCTCAAGGTGGGGGTCTTACTGCCCGTTAAGTGTGGGATAAAGTTTTAATCTTCTCTTTGCATCCCAGTGTAAATCAGAATTAAACGAATTAATTCTAAAATAGCAACTGCTGCTGCGGCAACATACGTTAATGCAGCTGCATTTAATACTTTTTTTGTTTCCCGCTCTTCATTATTGCGGATAATTCCTAACGAAACGACTTGATCCATCGCCCGATTTGACGCATTAAATTCAACTGGCAATGTTACGAATTGAAACAATACTGCTGCAGCCATAAATAAAATACCTACCAGCACAAAATTGGCTAAATTAGCAAACATCCCAATTAATATTAGAATCCAAGAAAAATTGCTGCCGATATTCGCAACTGGAACTAATGCATGGCGAAAGCGCAAAAAGGAATAGTTCTGCTGATCCTGTATCGCATGACCAACCTCGTGTGCAGCAATCGCGGCTGCAGCTACAGAATGTCCATGATAATTATTGCTTGAGAGGCGAACCACTTTAGTACGAGGATCATAGTGGTCAGACAATACCCCTCTTGTTTCCTCTACTGTTACCTCATATAAACCATTTTTATCCAAAATTCTTCTTGCAACTTCTTTACCTGTCATAAAAGATGAAGAAGCTACTTTTGAATATTTATTATAAGCTCTTTTAACTCTTAGTTGTACCAAAAGAGGAACCAAGAGTATAAGAATAAAATATACTATATACATACATTTCCCCCAATTTCACCTTGTTATAGTAAGTTAATTGTAAGTAAAGGAAAACGCAGAGTCAAATTTTATGATTCGATTTTCTTTTCTTTTTTTTATCTGCTTTATCCCCTAAATATTTTCTCCAACCAACATAGGATAATGTAAGAATGATAATACTTCCAGTTGAAATAATAACCCACCAAAGGGAAGGATCTGCATCATCTTCATACACTTGATTAAATACATCTTCCAGCTCCCCATGCAACGCCGTTAATTCATCTTGCTGACCACTGCTATTATACACTTGAAGTCGATACTTGCTAATAAATTGAACGAGAGCATTCAGATTTTGAAACTGTCCTGTTGCTACATCCAGCTTTAGACTGGGATAAATAATATCGTATAAAGAAAGAAACGCCTCCATTTTTTCTTCAAAAACCTGTTTATTTCCATTTTGTGCAGCAGCTTCCATTTCATTGTAAGCAGTCATTACAGGGTCCTCCATTTGAGTCCATAAGGGCTGCTGCCCAGAAGAAAGGGCGTCTACTGCCAAACGAAACTTCGTAACCGTGTTAACTCGCTCGTTCATATCCATTGAAGCATTTGTCGTTGCCTCCACTGCTTCATCATGCGCTGTAGTAACAATTCGCAACTCGTCCATCGTAAAAGGATTCTGTTTTACTGCTACATTGCTAAATTGATTAGAAAAATATTCAAGAATTTTTTTAGCGTCTTCATATCGAGCGGATTTTACAAGCTGTAACGCTTCGTCGGATAATGAGTCTAATTCATCTATAGGCGCATTTTGATCTGCATCTGCATAAACCGATAATGAAATAGGTGCAAGCAGCATCAATAACATAACTAATACAATCAATTTAGCCTTCATTCCATGTCCCTCCCCTGTATCCTATTAAAAATGTATGTAGAGGTGGACAAGGTTAGACTAATAATTTTTTATTCGTGCACTAACTTCCATTTCAATCTATTCTTTTTTTGTGTTAGATAATAAATGGTGGCAATGCTTGCAACGCTTAGCCAAAAAGTAAAATAGCCAATTTGCTGCATATATTGATCTAAGACTTTGTAACTCGGCATCATAAAGAATACATAATCGATAATATCATTATGCAATGTCCAAACAGCTGCTATAACAACATGTTTTAATTTTATCCGATAAAACGGAGCATACAATAAGCCTTGCATCGCCATTGCTCCATGGGACAAAATCAGCATAAGTCCCTCTTTCTCCACCATTCCTAATTTTAAAAATACGAGGATATTCATTACTACTGCCCATATGCCATATTTAAATAAGGTGATGGCAGCTAAAGACTCAAATAACGGCCAATTTTTTTTCCATAAAAAAGCAATGAGAACGATAACAAAAAACAGACTTGCAGTTGGACTATCTGGTACAAATGCCAAAAATATTGGCGGTGTTTCTTCTAATTGAAATCGATACCAGTAATACCCATAAGCCGTTCCCAACACGTTAACTACAAGCAATAACACTAAAAAGGAACGATTGCTTAATATAAAATACAACCATTTCATCTATGTATACTTCCTTTCGTCTGACTATTGTTTTATCCCACTCTTAACGGGCAGCAAGACCCCCGCCTCAAGATTCCGAGAAATCGAGGAAGATAGGCTTTGAAACTCGCCCGTAAAGGTCCGATAAGTGCAACTAACCATCAGTGGGGGATGAGGAAAACCCCCACTGATGGAAGTTTACTTTATTTTATCACAAGAAAGTTAGAAACAGATAGTTTAGCCACCAAGGGGAAACAGAACAAACCCCCGATGATGTTAATGAACCAGCATTAAAATAAAAAAACCAATAAATCAACAGCGATTTTCCTTCGCTGTTGACCTATCGGTTTTTCCCTGCAATCATTTACCAGTAATTTAAAGAAGTTTTAATCTATTCGTCAGCTCTTGAAATGATTGTTCATCTCCATTATCCAAAGCTTCATCGATTAATTTCAGTATTTTTTCTTTTTGAAATTTTTCAATGCTTGATACAAGAAATTGTTCAGCAATTAACCTATCTTTTTCGCTAATTTGTAATTTTTTTGATATAAATGGATTTTCGACCAATACAGCTGCATATTGATGCGCTTGATTAGAAGCATAAAAATTTAATTGAATATAAATATCTTCATCTCTGTTTAAACGGATATCATGAAAAGATTTTTCTGCATCGGTTGTCATGACATTTTCTTTATAAAATCGGAACGGAACTTCATCAACACAATGAGTGGACATCACCAATCCTCGTGGACAACTTTCCGCATTTTCAACAAAATGGACTTTTTCCATTAATTGATCGTGGCTCATTAAATAATTTAAAATCCAAACACATTCCCGTCTCTTCAATTGATAATGATTTAAAAACCAACGAATGAAGTCTTTTTTCTCGTTGACAGATACAGGGGTTTTCATTTTTTATTTCCCTCCTCTGCTTGCAACTAATTTTTATTTTTCTTCAAACTCCCCTTAAACAGATGCCTTTTGCTTGTAGTCTAGCTGCTTTTTTGACCATTGTGTTTGTAGCTCATTTCCATTTCAAAAAGGATTACAATAAAGCGATTACTCTGTTAACTGATCGATGATTTCCATATACTCGGCATTGCTTGGATCACTTTCTAAAAGCTTATTAAAAATTTCGGCAGCTTCCTTCCTTTTTCCTTCTTCTAAAAGAAAATATCCATAATCATATAGAAAATCTGGTTGATCTTTAAAATAAGTATATGCTAATCGGTATTTGTTTAATGCCTCTGAATATTTTTCCAATCCTTGTAAAGATTTCGCTGCATCCCACAGAAATTGTGGTTCTTCTATATTTTGGCCTTCCATTAATTGAATTAATTCCATTACGTCATCAAACCTGTCTTGTGTAAAAAACAATTTATTTAATAAAAGTACTGCTTCAATAAATTCAGGATCTATCGCCAGAGCTTCACGAAATTGTTTTTCAGCATTTCCTTCATCCCCTAATTTTAACGCAAGCTTGCCGGCATACAAGTATAAATCTTTGTTAAATTCATCTTGTTTCATGCCATCTGATGCTGCCTCATATGCTTCTTTAAGCATTTCTTCTCTTTCATATGCTTTAGCCAAATATAAATAAAGAGAATGAAAGGACGGATCTAAAGCTTTGACTTCCTCTAAATGGTGTATGGCACTTTGAGTAAAACCAGCCTGCAGAGACGTTAATCCAAGATTAAAAACCGTGTTAATCTCCACTTTTTCTTCCAGCGCCTTTTTATAATACGTTACCGCTTCTTCAAATGCACCGCCAGCACTTAAACAATCTGCCATTCTTCCATTTATGTTTACACCGCCAATAACTGTTTCAGCCTGAAGCACAATCTTATAGGCATTGATTGCATCCATTAATCTGCCTTGCTCGGCATATAATTCTGCCAATGCAAAATCAATGATAATCTCTTCCGGCAAAATCTTCTTCGCCTGATGCAGCTTTTGTTCACTTACTTCATATAAGCCATCCATCTGATAAAGATCTGCTAATAACAATAGCGCCTGAGGAAAACTTGCATCTTCAGAATTTATCTTTTCTAAAATAGAAATAGCTTCTTCTTCATTTCCAAGCTCCATTTCTGATTCAGCCAAAAGAACCAATAGTTCCCCTTCTTCTGGATATGCTTTTAGCAACAGTGTAAATAATTGCTTCGCTTCCTCTAAAAAACCTAATTGAAAAAACTCTTCCCCCAAAACAAACCTTTCTTCATTCGAACCACTTTTTACTATATCATTATAATATTGCAATGCTTTTTCCTGTTGTCCTTCTTCCAATAAAGCAATAATTTCGTTTACTCGTTCCATGTATTTTCCTCTCTAGACTCCTCCTATAGCAAAAAAGGAAGGTACTTTTACTTCTATTTGTTCACCAAACCCAGGACGAAAATAAACTTTTTCACCTGCTCGAATACAAACACCTTTATGAATCGTAAATTGTATTCTATCACTATGATAATGAAACAACTCATTTTGTTCAATATTTAAGATTTGTCGATTTTTTTCATACAGATTATAGGTAACATCTCCCCCTTGATAAATATTTCCTTTAAATGGGTAAATCCCTATTTTTATTAAGGTAGAGTACGAAATAACTTCACCTTCTGTCACCTCTTCTGGGACAGAAGGGATTTTTGCATCTCTCATAATTGCTGCCCAAGCATCTAATGTTTTTCTCTTTTCTTGTTCATCCTTTATTAGTAGAACAGGAACAAGAGGACAATTATACGGGAACATCGATTCTTTTATCCAGCCCCAAGGTACTTTATATAAATCTTTTTTTTCTTTTATTTCAACAAAAACGGCAGGAATTCTTTCCTTTTTGCATTTTCGGATAAAAGCAGCTGACAATAGCTTCAACGGTATTTTAATACTAATAATATAATCTATGGAACAATTCATCAAAACATTTTTCATTTGTTTGAATTGCTGATCTAATTCCTTTTCCTTATTTATTTCGCAGCAGGTTAAAAAGGACGTAATTCCTTTTTTTATAAAATTATTTTCAATATAGTTTTTCTGTTCTTTTACGGATGGAATTTTTGTTACTTTATTATCTAAAATAATGGGAGTAGGGGTCATTATATATGGCGCCCCGTCCATTCTAACACATCGATACTTTTGAAAGGAAGGTCTTATCATTTCAATTCGGTTTCCTTGAATTAAAATGGATGTTTTTTTAAATTTTTGTTTTTTTAACACGGTAATGTTATCAATTATATATGCCATTCAACCACCTCCAGTCATTTTAAGACAAGCTATGATTTGATTTTATAAAATATGACTGACCGGATTAAAAATAATCACATTAATCTATAATTTTAAACATCCTGCATTTTCCCCTTCCCTTTTATAAAAATAGGCTGTGATAAGGCTAATTGTTGAAATGGACACTTTGTTGATTGGAGCGGAAGGCGAGGCTCCAAGACCGCTCGCGGTAAGCAAACGCCTCTCGCTGCAATCAACAGGCAAGTTTAACAGAGCCAAAAAATAAAAAAAAACCCAGTCAATACTGACTGAGTTAGAATTGCATCAAACTATTCAAATGATCAAAAAACGACGGATAGGAGACAGAAATTGCTTCCGCATTTTCCAGTGTAAGCTCCCCTTCACAAATGATGGAAGCAATCGCCAGCATCATTCCGATACGATGATCTCCATGGCTATCAACAACAGCTCCTTTTAGAGGAGTTCCACCGTTAATAACCATGCCGTCATCTGTTGCCGTAATATCTGCACCTAGTTTTTTCAGTTCATTCACAACCGTATCAATTCGGTTTGTTTCTTTTACTTTTAATTCATGTGCATCCTTTATAACAGTAGTTCCCTTTGCTTGTGTTGCCAAAAGAGCAATTACCGGAATTTCATCGATTAGGCGAGGAATAATATCCCCTTCCACCGTTACTCCTGAAAGGCTGCTTGTTTTGACAACTAAATCGCCAACTGGCTCAAATACTTCCGTTTCGTCTATTTTAACTTCCAATGCTGCACCCATATTCTTTAAGACATCCATAATACCAGTACGAGTAGGATTTAACCCAACATTTTTCAGCTTAATTTCACTGTTCGGCAGCAGACAGCCTGCTACCAAAAAGAATGCTGCAGAAGAGATATCTCCAGGTACATGGATTTCCGTACCAGTTAATGTTTGACCTCCCTGAATATGTATGGCTTTTCCTTCCACCTTTATCTCTCCGCCAAATCGATTGATCATTCTTTCTGTATGATCTCTTGTAGCAACAGGTTCAATAACTGTAGTCGTTCCTTCTGCTTGTAAACCAGCAAATAGTACCGCGGATTTTACTTGTGCACTGGCAACTGGCAGCTGGTAAGAGATAGCTTTTAAATTGCCTCCACGAATAGATAATGGAGTAAACTCTCCTTTGTTTCTCCCATCAATTTGTGCACCCATAGTACGCAATGGATTAACCACTCGTGTCATTGGACGTTTTCCGATAGAAGAATCTCCAATTAATGTACTATGAAAATCTCTTCCTGAGAGAATACCTGATAAGAGACGAATCGTAGTTCCTGAATTTCCAACATCCAATATATCTTTTGGTTCTACTAAACCATCCAATCCAATTCCTTCGATAATTACTTTTTCGTCTTTATGCTCAATTGTTACACCAAGCTTTTGAAAACAAGAGATTGTACTTAAACAATCGTCTCCCATTAAAAAGTTTGTAACCGTTGTTCTTCCGTTTGCTATTGCTCCAAACATAACGGAACGGTGGGAAATCGACTTATCTCCTGGAATAGAAAGTTCGCCTTGTAAACTTATCGGACTTGCGTTTAATTTTATTGGTTCCATCCATATCACCTTTTATTATCCATTTATTACTTTTCTATAGTCGTTCCGTAATTCGAATAGCGGGCTATACACTCTTGTGCCCGGAGTCTATCTTCATCTGTTTGAAAACTGATGACTAAAATTCCGTTTATTTCTTCTCTTGTTTCAATAATGCGTATATTTGTTATACTGATTGTTTCCTTCGCTAAATAACCAGTAATTTCAGAGATGACACCAGGATAATCAGGCACATCTACGTATAAATCATAAAATGCCGGTATGGCACCTTTTTGATTTTGAGGAAGCTCATCTCTTACATTTTTAGCATGCTGAAAATAATTGAATAATTCACTGGCGTTTTCTTTCTTTATAAAAGAAATTACCTTATCCATTTCTTTTTGCCAATCATTTAAAAGTTTCAGCAAAACTTCCTTGTTATGCAATAAAATGTCCCGCCACATGGCTGGGCTGCTAGAGGCAATTCTCGTAATGTCTCTAAAGCCTCCTGCTGCAAGCCTTGTTACAAGCTCGTTTGTTTTACTTGTCTGATCAGCCTGATGTACTAAAGATGTTGCAACAATATGCGGCATATGGCTTATTACTCCTGTTAATAAATCATGTTCCTTTGGAGAAATAACAAGAAACTTGGCATTTGTGCCTTCTAGCCAGTTTATTAAACATTGTATTTCTTCTTCTTTTGTGTTCGGTTCTGGTGTTAAGAGATAAAATGCATTTTCAAACAGCAGTTGTTTTGCTGCTGACACTCCACTTTTATGGGAACCAGCCATCGGATGGCCTCCTATAAATGTAACGCCTTTATTAATAAGCACTTGTGCCTTTTGGACTATTTGTCCTTTTGTACTGCCGACATCGGTAATAATTACCCCTTTTTTCAACGGCAATTCTGAAAGCAATTTAATAATTCTTTCCGTTTCCTTTACAGGAGTAGAAAGGATGATTAAGTCGGCATGCACGGCTCCTGCTTCTATAGAATCTACGTCTTCATTTATTACACCAAGCATTTTCCCAAGCTTTACATTATGTTCTGAAACATCATAGCCAACTATATAGCTTTGTGGATGCCTCTCCTTTATACATAATGCAAGCGAACCGCCAATTAGTCCCAATCCTATAACGAAGACGCGGCCATTCACTTTCTTCACCGCCTTCTTCCTGCTAAAAATTTATAAAACAGCTGCCTTCTTCTCTTCTAAAAACTGAGACATTACTTTTAACAATCCTTCATTTTGCTCTTTGGAGCCTACTGTAATTCGAACAGATGTCGGGAAATTCAAAGGAACACCCGATCTTACAATATATCCATTTTCCATAAAATGCTGGAATACTTCATTTCCATCTACTTTAAAATCAATTAAAATAAAGTTTGTTTGTGATGGATAATAAGTTAAATCATGTTCTTTACAAAAATCATAAAATAATTCCATGCCTTCTCTGTTTTTCTGTTTACAGCTTTCTACAAATTCCTGATCCTTTAAAGCTGTTTCTGTTGCAATCTGTCCTAATGTATTTACATTAAACGGCTCTCTTATCGGCTCCAGCGTTGTAACTAACTCTTTATTTGCAATTCCATAGCCTACTCGCATGCTTGCCAGTCCATAAATCTTTGAAAAAGTTCTTAATACGATTAAATTTTCAAATTGATTAACCAGCTTAATTGCATCATAATAATCTTCTGCTACGACGTATTCGTAATAGGCCTCATCTAATACAACTAGTACGTCCTTCGGAACAGCCTTTAAGAAGTTTAAAAGTTTTTCTTCTGTAATGTAAGTACCAGTTGGATTATTTGGACTGCATAACCAAACAACACTTGTATTTTCGTCTATTGCACTAAGCATTGCTTCTAAATCATGATTTCCATCACTAGTCAACGGAATTTCTCTTGCTTCTGCCCCGTCCACAATAGCGTTATGTTTATATTGGCCAAAAGTATGGGATGCCATTACTGTATTTAAACCAGGTCTTAATAAAGCTCGAGAAATCATTAAAATAATCTCATCTGAACCATTCCCAAGCACTAGCTGTTCTGGAGCAACCTTTAAAAAGTCTGCCAATGCAAAACGCAGGCTGGTTGCATATCCGTCAGGATACAAAGCAAAAGAACCGTCCACTTTTTCAAGTGCTTCCTTCACTTTTGCAGAACTGCCAAAAGGATTTTCGTTGGAAGCAAGTTTGACAATTTTCTCTAAATTAAACTGTTTTTTCACTTCATCAATTGTTTTTCCTGGTTGATAAGCTGTCAAATTCAGTAATTGATCTTTCCATTTCATGCTGTTCACCTCTGAATAATGGTTCGTTTTTTATCATGGCTCTTTTCGTATAGATTGTTGTTTTTTATCCCACAGCCTGAATATACTTCGCTTTCCGCGGGCTACGCCTGAGCCTCTTCGTCGTTTCACTCCTGCTTTCTTCTCGCCTATCTCGCTAATCTAAGCAGGAGTCTACGTGTATTCAGGCAACTCAGTCATTCTAAAGAGTTTTTCAACTTATCAAAAAGCAACAAACTTTTAGAAAACAGCCTTTATCATTTAAGCTTCTTTAAATCCGGTCTAAGCTGAATCGCTTTTTCCAAATACACATGCTTTATCTCTTTTTGCGAAACATCTGTATTCACATGAAACATAACGCGAATACACTTTTCCAATGAAAAAGGAACATCCATTTCCTTCATGCACATTACTGGCACATACGACCAACCTTCTTGTAAACGAATGACTTTTGCAGGGAATGCTGCAGTAATATCATCTGTGACCGACACAAACGCAGAAGCAACGTTTTCAGCTTGTATATCATTTAAAATGATCATTTCTTTTACAAGCTGCTCTGTTGCCTGAAGGATTGTCTGTTCTTCATTTTGTTCTACGGTTATTGCGCCCCGCACTCCTCTAATCATTTACACTCTCTCCATCCATGAATAATTGTAGCTCTCTTTTTAATTCATCTTCTCCAATTTTTATCATAACAGGTTCACCAATGCTTTCGAGCAATACAAAATGAATATCCCCATTAACAGACTTTTTGTCTTGTTTCATGCGGTTAATTAATCTTTCTATTTCTAATTGCTTTGGAATTTCCACATCATATTGTAGCTTTGATAACCAGTTTATGAATTCTTCACAAGAAAAATCGAAGGAAAATTTCTTTTTGCTTAATTTCAAAGCAAATACTATACCGATCACAATAGCTTCCCCATGTGTTATATTTCCATAACCCATTTCTGCTTCAATAGCATGTCCCAATGTATGACCAAAATTCAAGTAAGCTCTAATGCCAGCCTCTTTTTCATCTTGACTGACGATATTTGCTTTAATTTCAATCCCTCTTTTTAATAAGGAAGTCCATGTTTTTTCCGGAACATTATTTAAATCCGTAATATCCTGCAACAGCATGGAATAAAATAAAGGATCACTAATTAATGCATGTTTCATCACTTCGCCAAAGCCAGATTTTATTTCCTTAAATGGCAATGTTTGAATGTATGATGTATTATACAAAACTGCTTCCGGCTGATAAAAAGCCCCAATCATATTTTTGCCTTCTGGATGATTTATCGCCACTTTGCCTCCGACCGCACTATCATGTGCTAAAATCGTTGTCGGCATTTGAATAAAAGGGATTCCTCGCATATAGGAAGCCGCAACAAATCCTGCTAAATCACCAACAGCTCCGCCGCCAAGCGCAATAACCAAAGATTTGCGATCCAGCTTTTGCTGCAGAGCAAATGTTAAACAATTATAATAAACATCAAATGTTTTCGCTTTTTCTCCAGCTGGAACCGTATATGTCACATAGGAAAAAGAAGCTAGTTCTTTTTGTAGAGAAGCTAAATGAAGCTTCTCTACTGTTTCATCTGTTATGATTAGTATTTTTGTCGTTTTAGGATAGTCATTTTGCAGCATGGAAGGCAAAAGCTTTTGAACATTCTCTCCTATCAAAACATCATACTGTTTAGAATCTGTTTTAATGGCGACTGCTTTCATTAAAATTCCCTCGCATATTGACGATGCTTATTTATATTCTCCAATAATGCATCAAATCTGTCAGAATAAAATTGATCAATGATAGCACAAGCTAATTCCCATGCTACTACATTTTCTGCAACAACTGCGGCTGCAGGAACTGCACAGCTATCAGATCTTTCAATACTAGCTGCAAATGGTTCCTTTGTTTCAATATCTACGCTTTTCAAAGGCTTATATAAAGTTGGAATTGGCTTCATAACACCTCTGACTACGATTGGCATTCCTGTAGTCATTCCACCTTCTAAACCGCCTAATCTGTTTGTACTGCGTGTATATCCTTTATCTTCTTCCCAAATAATTTCATCATGCACTTCACTGCCTGGCTTTCTTGCAGCTTCAAAGCCAATTCCAAACTCTACCCCTTTAAAAGCATTGATGCTCATAATGGCTCCAGCTATTTTGGAATCAAGTTTGCGATCATAATGAACATAACTGCCTACACCTGTTGGCATTCCTTCGACAATTACTTCTACAATCCCGCCAATGGAATCACCATTTGTTTTCGCATCATCAATTGCTTTCATCATCTCTTTCTCAGCAATCGGATCTAAACATCGCACAGGAGAATTTTCGGATACTTCTATCATTTCATCTATAGAAATAGAATTCGCTTCTTTTGCTCTTACACCACCGATTTCAACAACATGCGATGCTATTTTTATTCCTAAAAGGGAAAGAAGTTTTTTTCCAACAGCACCTGCAGCTACCCTAACCGTCGTTTCCCTTGCTGATGATCTCTCCAACACATTTCGCATATCACGGTGACCATATTTAATTGCACCATTTAAATCTGCGTGTCCTGGTCTTGGACGGGAAATTTTTCGTTTAATTTCTGTTTCTTCTTCATCAATAGGATCTTGCCCCATAATTTTTGTCCAATGTTTCCAGTCATTGTTATCAACAATCAAAGAAACAGGCGAACCTAACGTGTAACCATGTCTTATTCCTCCGCCAATTTCAGCGGTATCTGTTTCAATCTGCATTCTTCTGCCACGTCCATGGCCTTTTTGTCTTCTTGCTAATTCTGCATTAATATCAGCTGCTAATAATGGCATTCCTGCTGGAAGGCCTTCAATAATTGTAATAAGTTTGGGACCATGTGACTCCCCTGAAGTTAAGTATCTCATTTTTCGAATCCTTTCTCCCTTCAACGCTTTAAAGGAAATATGTTTCAATATAACATACGTTTGATCATAATAATAGCAAAAAAAATAAAAATGATAAAAAAGTTCGCTAAAACGTTGAAAATAATAGAATAATTTGTATTTTTAAAAGTTTTCTGGTTTTTATCTATTTAATTTACTTCTTACTGCTCGTTTTTCATTGCAGCATCCAATAAAGATAGCTTCACTTTATATTTTTTTATAAAAAAAAGTATCCTCCGTTTCCAGTCCATATTTCCCTGGATTAAAAATCTGTTCTGTACTCCCGACAAAAAAGATTCCACCTGGGCGCAATGCTGCAGCAAACTTTTGGTATAACAAATCCTTTGCTTCTTCTGTAAAATAAATAAGCACATTTCTGCATACAATTAAATCAAAAGATTCATGAAATGGATCAGCTAATAAATTTTGTTTTTTAAAAACAACCGATTTTTTTATTTCCTTGCTTACTTCATAAAAACTTCCATTTCGGGTGAAATATCTTTGCTTTTGCTTTAGTGGAACCTCATTTAAAGCTCTTTCCACATAAAGTCCTTCCTGTGCTTTATTAATCGCATTCACATCAATATCGGTTGCAAGGATTTCAAATTTAATGGAACTTGGACTATTAGCAAGGATCATGGAAATGGTATATGGCTCTTCTCCAGTAGAACAGGCAGCGCTCCATGCTTTTAGCCTGGCTCCTGATTTTTTTGTCAAAGAAGGGAGAATCTTCTGCTCTAAAACTTCCCATCTTTTATAATTCCGGTAAAATTCAGACACATTGATCGTCATTTTATCGAGCAACTCTTCTAAAAGCTCTTTATTTTGGCTAATGGAATGAAAATAATCCCGAAAAGACTTAAAGCCTCTCTTTACATATAGAGACGTTAATCTTCTTTTCATTTGGGCTTCCTTATATAAAGATAAATCAATCCCAGATGTTCGATAAAAATTTCTTACAAACTCCTCATAATCTTTCTCCATGTTTTTCCCTCACTACACCACGTTGAATTTCTTTTTTTATAGTATATACGAAAATAATAGGAAAAGGGGATTTAATTTAGAAATGGATAAAGGAATGTTCAGTTCGGACAATATTGAATCATTCATCAAAAAAAGATACTTGAATATTCAAGCATCTTTGTTTTATAAAAAATTAATAAATCCAGCGATTCGCGTCTTTTTGGTACTCTATTAATTCCTCTTCTTTAAAAAACAAAGCGATTTCTCTTGCGGCACTTTCTATTCCATCTGACCCGTGAATAATATTTTTGCGCATTATTACGCCAAAATCTCCACGAATGGTTCCTGGTAATGCTTCCAAAGGATTTGTTTTCCCCATCATTTGACGAGCTTTCGTAATAACCTCTTCCCCTTGCCATACCATCGCAAATACGGGTCCAGAAGTAATAAAACCGACTAAGTCAGAAAAAAATGGCTTTTCCACATGCTCTTGATAGTGTTTTTCTGCTAATTCCTGCGATACCTGCATTAGTTTTGCACCAACAAGCTGAAAGCCCTTTTGTTCAAAACGTTCTATAATTTTGCCTATTAGATTTCTTTGTACTCCATCTGGCTTTACCATTAAAAACGTTCTCTCCATACGCTCACTCCTATAATCAAAATAGAAAAGGTAAGAATTGGCCAATCATGAAAACACTACCATAAATCTGGTTTTTATGCAAAAAATTCTAATATTTCCGTTTGCCAAGATATTTTGCAATATTTATTAATGCTTTTTTAGATCTATTATTCGGCAAACCTTCCAAGGATTTTAATGCTTTCTCTAAATACATATCACTAATATTTAATGAGCGGTCAATCGCATCGGACTGTTTAATTAGATCAATAATTTCCTGCAACTCGTTTTTTTCCATTCCTTCATGAACTGTCATTATTTTATGGCGAATTTCCGATTTTTCCATCGCAAATAAAACTGGCAGGGTGATATTTCCCTGAAGCAAATCGCCTCCAGCAGGTTTACCCAAATCCTTTTCTGTTGAAACAAAATCGAGGACATCATCAATGATCTGAAAGGACATTCCAACATAATAGCCAAACTGATAAAGTTTTTTCTGATGCTTTTCTTCCACATCGGAAACAATAGCCCCTACTAAAGAACTTGCTGAAATTAAAAGAGCTGTTTTTCTTTTTATTCTGCGAAAATAATCTTTCATATTTTGATCAAATCGATATTTATCTTTTATTTGCTGAATTTCCCCTATACATACTTCTACAATAGTATTTGCCAATACTTTATGAGCTGATTGCTTCTTGATATCACTCATTATTTCCAAGGATCTTGCAAAGATATAATCTCCAGTATACATAGCGACTTTATTATTCCATTTTGCTTTAATAGTTGGAAGTCCTCTGCGGAGATCAGCATCATCTATTACATCATCATGCACGAGTGAAGCCATATGTATTAATTCCAGCGAAACAGCAGCTTTTGTTATACTGTTTAGATTATAATTTCCAAATTGTCCTGCCAGCAAGACAAATATGGGTCTTATTCTTTTTCCGCCAGCCTTTAATAGATGCAAGGAAGATTCCCGTAATAAAGAAGAATCAGCATTTACTGTATCTTCTAATGTTTTTTCTATTACTTCAAGATCCGAATTCAAAAATGAATACATCATTTTTAATTTCACTACCTACTCACCTGTCTTTTACCTTCTTATACGAAAGAACCATTGGCATATTATTCCTATCGTATAGAAACCTTATTTTTCTTTTTGACCAATATGTACAGCTGCAACGCCGCCGCTGTATGGTTTATATGAAACATTTCTTAACCCTGCTTGTTGAAACATATTGGCAAGTTCCTTCATCCCAGGAAAATCCCGAGCTGATTCCTGCAGCCAGGAATATTCTTTATAGCTTTTGGCAAAAAGCTTTCCAAACAGAGGCATCACAAACCGAAAATAAAAATAATAGCATTGTTTAAAAACAGGCAATGTAGGCTGAGAGGTTTCCAAACATACAACTAGTCCGCCTGGTTTTACAACTCTTTTCATTTCTTTCAACACTTGTAGATAGTCAGGAACATTTCTTAAACCAAAACCGATTGTTACAAAGTCGAAGTGATTATCAGGAAACGGAAGTTCCATTGCATTGCCATGTATTAAAGTAATATTTGCATAATCTTTTGTTTTTTCTTTACCAATGCTCAGCATATTTTCACTAAAATCCAAACCTGTTACGCTGCCGTCCTTGCCTACAGCATCTGCCAAACTAATGGTCCAATCAGCAGTCCCACAGCAAACATCCAAGGCAGATGAACCTTTTGACACATTCATTCTTTTCATTGTATCTTTACGCCAAATCTTATGCTGCTGAAAACTAATCAATGTGTTCATTTTATCATAATTACCATAAATTTTTTCAAAAACATGGTGTACTTTTTCTTCCTTTGATTGCTGTTGCTGCATTACCAATTACCCTTCTTCCACATACAATTGTAGTTGTTTACATTCATTTAAAATATTCTCTATCCTATTATGCAGGAGGCTGTCATTGAAAGCTGGCAGCAATTCTGCTGCCTTTTCTAATTGACTACAAGCAGAAAGCAAATATTTCTCTAAAATAAGAAGTCTATTAGAATGCTGTATATCTTTTTCTGCCGATTTATCTAATGGCATAATCGTCATCAAAATAGATGTACCGGTTTGTAAATATAATGTCTTTTCTTTTAATAATCTCTTCAACACTAATAAAGTACGGCATATTGCTTTCCATTCTTCCATTTGAAAGTGAGTTAGAAGTTTATCCAACAATGAAAATTCAACTATCTCTACACTTTTCAACAATTGATTTATATCTTTTTCTGTTTCATGATAGAGATAAATTTTATGCTCGTTTATTTCTTTAATGGCTTCTGCTAACTTTTTTATCATTGAAATATCATCAACATCTGCCAGCAGCTTGTAGTAATGGCCGCTATAATAATCTCCTGCTAATACCGTCAGCTGCCTACTTTTTTCGATTCCTTTGCTGATGCTTTCATTTGTTACTAATTCATGGGTATCAAGGGCAATTTGAATTAACATTGTTGTCATTGTATATATTTCCGCTTCTTTTTCTGATAGCTTAGATGCTTTTAAAGCTGCTACAGTTAAAAGAAGTTTGTCTTCATCCATGTTTGGTTCAGGAATATGTTGAAACAGATAAGGAATATCTATTTTTTTTGTAATCTTCTCTTTTACCTCATCCATCAATTCTTGTATGTTTGCCATGTTATCACCCTTGTTCCCCTTAAATTTACCGTATCATACGCTCATTACAATCTCTTTTTTAGCAAGTATTCTTTGTTTAACTCGAATAATTATAACATAAATATCGTTCAAATTTATATGCTGTGTTTTAGCGATAAGAAGCCGACTTTTTCTTATTTTAAAAAGGATAGCACTTCTGCTCTACTCTCTGGACTTTCGGCATATCTTCCTCGTACTGCCGTCGTTATCGTCTTTGTCCCAGGCTTATTGACCCCTCTCATGGTCATACACATATGTTCTGCTTCAATTACCACCATAACACCATGAGGCTCCAGCATATCATTGATGGTATCCGCTACTGTTGTTGTAATTCTTTCTTGCAGCTGTGGTCTTTTTGCAACCGATTCTACAGCTCTTGCTAATTTGCTTAATCCTGTTACTTTTCCGTTTCTTGGAATATATGCAACATGGGCTAAGCCAAAAAACGGTACTAAGTGATGTTCACACATACTATAAAATGGGATATCTTTTACTAAAACAAGTTCCTCGTGATCTTCACCAAAGATTGTTTGGAAATATTCTTTTGGATTTTCTTGCAAACCTGAAAAAATTTCACTGTACATTTTTGCTACTCTTGAAGGAGTATCTAGCAATCCTTCTCTATTTGGATCTTCTCCTATAGCTTCAAGTATTAATTTTACTGCGTCTTCAATTTGTGCCAAATTCACTTTAGTCATTCTTTTTCCTTCCTCCTAAAGCCTTTCATTCCAATTGTCATTACTCATATTAGCATAATAAGGCGGGTAAAACTATGAAAGGCCTAATCAACGAATAATTTTGTATGGATAACGAGTTGAAGAATTTTTATTCCAATATAAAAACCATTTATTTTTGCTGGTTTTCTGAAAAAATACATATAATAAGGAGAGTAATATAAAAGTGGAAGTTTGTCGACAGTTTTATTTAACTTACAGCGCAAGAGATCTATTTTCACCTACTTGAAACATTATCCACTTCCTTTTCAGCGGAAATTTCACTTTTTCTTAATGGCTCTGTAAAATTTCAGTTTTGATTTTAAATGGTCAGGGAATCGGCTCGCTTTCCACGGACGAACCGGCAAGCCTTCTCGCTCGTACCTCTCTGCAGGGTCTTGCCAGCCCGTTTTTTAAGCAGGAGTCTCGCAAATTCCCTTCCCTAAAACAACATTACCGTTTAATTAGTCTTCTTAATAAAGAAAAAAACCGCGAATATTCGCGGTTTTCATTAAAATACGTTGCAATGTATGTAATTACTTCACTGCGTCTTTAAGTGCTTTACCTGGTTTAAAAGCAGGAACTTTACTTGCTGCAATTTCAATTTCTTCACCTGTTTGAGGGTTGCGCCCTTTACGAGCTGCACGCTCACGCACCTCAAAGTTACCAAAACCGATAAGTTGTACTTTATCCCCATCTTTTAAAGCATTTAAGATTGTATCGAAAACAGCATCAACTGCTTTAGTAGCATCTTTTTTTGATAATTCACTTGCTTCAGCAACTGCATTGATTAATTCTGTCTTGTTCATGCCTTTCACCTCCTCCCAATGTTTCAAATAAATAATTCCATACAATTCCTATCATTATTTGTAAACAAATTATCGGAATTATATACGTCATTCGGAACTTTTTTCTTAAACATGGACTATATTAGTTCATATAAGAGAATAATTCAAGTAAAAAGCTATCCGCCATATATTAACATAGCAAAAATAGCTTATTTGACGCTAATTCCTTTAAAAGATTATCATAATCAATAAAGCTTATCAAGAAATTTTATAGAATGATAGCAATCTTTTCTTATTTTGATAAAATTGTGTAATAAATGTATTGTTTTCGTGGTTTTTTTCTTTTCTTTTTGTCCATTCTCTTGGATAAATGCAGGCAATCATAGAGAAATTCCATTGCTGTTGGTTTTTGTTTATGCTCTACTTGATGATAAATATCCTTCTAAAGAACAAAAAAGAACCCTAAAAAGAGTTCTCCTAAAGAATAATGGCTATAAGTCCTCCTGACCCTTCATTAATAATTCTTTCAAGGGTTTCTTTTAATTTATATCTTGCATTTTCTGGCATTAAAGACAGTTTTGCTTGAATCCCTTCTCTTACAATGGAACTTAAGCTTCTACCAAAAATATCAGAATTCCAAATGGACAATGGATCATCTTCAAAGTCTTGCATTAAATAGCGAACAAGCTCTTCACTTTGCTTCTCTGACCCGATAATCGGGGCGAATTCTGATTCTACATCGACTTTTATCATATGGATGGATGGAGCAACAGCTTTTAATCTCACACCAAACCGCGAACCCTGACGAATAATTTCCGGCTCATCTAAACTCATGTCAACTAAGGAAGGTGCTGCAATTCCATAACCAGTTTGTTTTACCATTTTTAAAGCATCGGAGATTTGGTCATACTCAGTTTTTGCATGGGCAAAATCCTGCATTAATTCTAATAAATGATCTTTTCCCCTTATTTCTACACCAACAATTTCTTTTAATATTTCATCATATAATTCATCTGGAGCAAATAAGTCAATTTCTGCAACCCCCTGCCCCATTTCAATGCCAGCCAAACCAGCTTTATCAATAAACTCGTAGTCGCTGAATTGCTGAACTACTCGATCCACATCTCTTAATCTTTTAATATCTTTAACCGTTTCTTTTACTGCTTCTTGATAGTTATCGCGAAGCCAGTGATTTTCGCGAAGCACCATTACCCAGCTCGGCAAATTGACATTTACTTCTAATACTGGGAACTCAAACAGAGCTTCTCTCATTACATTAAAGACATCCGTTTCTCGCATAGATTCCACACTCATTGCAATAACAGGAATATCATATTTCTCTGAAAGTTCTGATCTGAGCACCTCTGTATTTGGATGATATGGCTGCGCACTGTTAATGATCATAATAAAAGGCTTTCCTACTTCTTTTAGTTCTTCAATTACGCGATTTTCAGCCTCAAGGTAGTTGCTTCTCGGAATGTCTCCAATCGTTCCATCTGTTGTAATGACAACACCAATTGTACTGTGTTCCTGTATAACCTTTCTTGTACCAATTTCAGCTGCTTCATGAAATGGAATTGGTTCTTCATACCATGGTGTATTAATCATCCTTGGACCATTTTCATCTTCGTAGCCTTGTGCTCCAGGAACCGTATATCCTACACAGTCAACTAGTCTTATGTTAACATCTAAGCCTTCATCTACCTTAACAGAGGCAGCTTGATTTGGAACAAACTTTGGTTCCGTTGTCATAATCGTTTTTCCAGCTGCGCTTTGTGGCAATTCATCTTTTGTTCGAGTTCGGTCTCCTTCATTTTCCATATTAGGGATAACTACAAGTTCCATAAACTTTTTTATAAAAGTTGATTTTCCAGTTCGAACAGCACCTACTACTCCTAAATAAATATCACCGCCCGTTCTTTCGGCAATATCTTTGAAAATATTGACCTTTTCCAAGTGATCCCCTCCTGAACTTTCCCTAGCAAATGGGATTGTAATATCCTGAAAATACTATATGACAATATATATTTATGATGTTGTCCTATATCATTATGACTGATTTTAAAAATTTCCTCCTATACATTTTTTTTCATTTCGTTAATGAATGATTATGCTCAAGTAAATCTAGATTTATCATTCTAAACGGCAATGATCCGTTTGTTCATGCAATATTTATTCAGGTTTTACACTAATAAAAATTAAAAACCCTTCTCTTCAATATATACTTGAAAAGAAGGGTTATGACATTTTTCCGTAAAATCTAATAAAGTAAACTTCCATCAGTGGGGGGTTTTCCTTATCCCCCACTGATGGTTAGTTACACTTATCGGACCTTTACGGGCGAGTTTTAACACTTAGCTTCCTCTATTTCTTGGCATCTTGAGGTCGGGGTCTTACTTGCCCGTTAAGAGTGAGGTAATATGTAAAAACGAACGACATATAGACTATATAGTACGGTGATGCGGCTATTTCACGCTCTATCCTATCATCGTAACAATCTTTCACCAAATAGCGGAAAGACGTCCTCACCGCAGAAACACATGGCTTATGGTAATTTCGGGTATTGATAGTATCGATGCCCCTAAGCAATTTCTTTAAATTTTAGAGAACTGACTAAAAAACTAAACAGCAGCTACCGTTATGAAAGGATAAAAAATACCAAAGTAAAGAAGGGGGAACTTTACTTTGGCGTTATTTGACTATAGTACCCTTACCCTGTTCAATCCACCAGGTTGCTTCGTTGCATTGTATGCTGAGCATTTTAATTCGCACCATAAAAATGCCTAATTCTAAAAAAAAAGCGATTTTTTTAGAATTAGAATATATTAAATTTAAAAAAATCAGTTTCTGTTCTTCTTGCATACGCCGTTTAACGGGCGCTTCCGCTTTTCTTTTGTCTAGCTACAGCACCCAACTACTCTCTTACTTCGCTCTCCTCCTTGCGATAAGTCAACGTCGAATCACTTCGTTCTTCGTGTTTCCTTTATCTCATTCGAAGTGCTCCAGTCCGTTCGTCGTTTAACGGGCGCTTCCGCTTTTCTTATTCTATGTATTGGGAGGCAAGAATGTTTGTAAGGTCTTCCATTTCATGTGTTTTGCCTCTTTCCATTAGACTGTCGACAGCATCTTTAGCATTTCCTCCGTTGAACAGAACATTATACAGCGCCGTCGTTATCGGCATTTCAACATTATATTTCTGTGCCAGCTGATAAGCTGCTTTGGTTGTTCGGATACCTTCCACAACCATTCCCATATTTTCAAGCACTTCTTCAAGAGGACAGCCTTTTCCTAGAAGATTACCGGCTCTCCAGTTTCTTGAATGAACGCTTGTGCATGTAACAATTAAATCACCAATTCCAGTCAATCCCGAAAATGTCAATGGATTTGCGCCCATTTTTGTTCCGAGTCTTGCCATTTCAGCTAATCCTCTTGTAATTAAAGCTGCTTTGGCATTATCGCCATACCCTAAGCCGTCAGTAATGCCAGCGCATACTGCTATTATGTTTTTTAATGCTCCACCTATCTCAACTCCCACAATGTCAGAATTTGTGTACACTCTAAAATTGGAATTAATAAATAGGTCTTGCACTTTTTCAGCTTCTTCCATGTTTTTAGATGAAACAGTAACGGTAGTAGGATGACGCAGACTAACTTCTTCTGCGTGGCTTGGACCTGATAGAACAACAATGCTTTTTATTATATCCGCAGGAATTTCTTGTTCCATTATTTCTGAAATTCGTAGCAATGTTCCAGGTTCAATTCCTTTGCTGACATGGATAAATGTCATTGGTTCCTTAATAAAAGGTATCATTTGTGCTATTACTTCACGCATGGCCTTAGTTGGAACAGACAGTACAATATAGGAAACACCTTTCAGCGCATCTTCCATCGAAGTAAAGCCATATACTTGTTCTGGAAGGATAATATTAGGCAAGTATTTTTTATTTTCATGTTGTTGATTAATTTCATTTATTGTTTGTTCATTTTTCCCCCAAATGTGCACAACATGTCCATTATCGCCAAGTACTAATGATAGTGCTGTCCCCCAGCTCCCAGCACCAATCATTGCCACTTTATTTTTACTGCCATCCATATTAAACACCTCTTTTATTTTCGTTCTCTAGCAAAGATTTTAATTGGTGTTCCTTCGAAACCAAAAGCATCTCTAATACGATTTTCCAAGAAACGTTCATAAGAGAAATGAAGCAATTCTGGTTCGTTTACAAAAACTACAAAAGTTGGAGGGCCTACAGCCACTTGTGTTGCATAGAATATTTTTAATCGTCTTCCTTTGTCTGTCGGTGTTGGATTCATTGCAACTGCATCCATTATTACATCATTTAACACACTTGTTTCTACACGCATTGTATGATTTTCACTTGCCATATTAATCATTGGAATAAGTGTATGAATGCGTTTTTTCGTTTTGGCAGACAAAAACACGATCGGTGCATAATCTAAAAATAAGAAATGCTCGCGAATATTTTGTTCAAATGCTTTCATTGTTTTTTCGTCTTTTTCTACTGCATCCCATTTATTCACCACAATAATGACAGCTCTTCCAGCTTCATGGGCATAACCGGCAATTTTTTTATCCTGCTCAATAATTCCTTCTTCTCCGTCTATTACCACTAAGACAACATCGGATCTTTCGATTGCTCTTAATGCACGAAGGACACTGTATTTCTCCGTGCTTTCATATACTTTTCCTTTTTTCCTCATACCAGCCGTGTCAATTATTACATAAGGGTCGCCATTTACTGTAACTTCCGAGTCAATGGCATCTCTAGTAGTTCCAGCAATATTACTTACAATAACGCGTTCTTCTCCAAGTATAGCATTTACCAGGGAAGATTTCCCAACATTTGGTCTGCCAATTAAAGAAAACTTAATGACTTCATCGCCATATTCCTTTGTCTCTCTTTTTGGAAAATTTTTCGCTGCTTCATCGAGCAGATCACCTAATCCTAAGCCATGAGATCCCGAAATAGGGAATGGCTCTCCAAATCCTAATGCATAGAAATCATATATTTGCTCTCTCATTTCAGGATTATCAATTTTATTAACAGCAAGGACAACAGGTTTTTTGGCTTTATACAATATCTTTGCCACTTCTTCATCTGCTGATGTTACTCCTTCTCTTCCGTTTGTAAGAAAGATGATAACATCTGCTTCGTCTATCGCAATCTCCGCCTGCAATCTAATTTGCTCCAAAAACGGTTCATCACCTATATCGATTCCACCTGTATCAATTAAATTAAAATCATGATTTAACCATTCTGCTGAGCTGTATATCCGATCTCTTGTCACTCCCGGAATATCTTCGACAATGGAAATACGTTCGCCAACAATTCTATTAAAAATAGTGGATTTGCCTACATTCGGCCTTCCAACTATTGCAATTACCGGTTTTGCCATCCGTTTCAATCCTTTCCTTCATACTAAAATTTACTTTTATATTCGCTTGTGTTAAGTAGCATTTAGCGTTCATTCTTAATCAAATGTTTAAAGGTGTCCCCTGATAGGATTATCCTTCTTCTTTTTGAAAAGATGGATTTAATCCATGCTGCTAGGACACCCTCTAACTTATTTATTTTAACAAAGTGCTATATGACTAGCAAGATTAAAAGCATAATAAAGACATCTTACCAAAAACATCAGAAAAATCATCCTATAAATGGAAATATTTGCATCAAGTATTTGCAAATTTAATCTTTCTCTTTCTTATCTCCTTCTCCTATAAGAGATTATGATAACTTTTGCTTTTCTTTTTCCATAATGTAAATATGATGCTCCCACTTGGCAAGAAATGCTTTACAAGAATATATTACTGTAATTCCTGCAATACATATAAACAAACAGTCAAAGAATTTTAATGCTCCAATAACATAATAAAAATTATATTGTTTTAAAAGGACTCCATATAATATATCACCAGTTATACTTCCAAAAATTATAGTTGCTATTTGTTTAGAAGGTGCGCTGTATAGCAGCCTTGCTAGAATCATTAGAACAATAGCTGCCATCCAGTTTTGATCAATTATAACCCAGATCGGGTCTAAAACAGCTAAGAATTGAAAAGTACAATAGACAATCATGAAAATAAAAACACAAAGAAAAAAATAAAAAAGTACAGCTTTTTTTAGACATGCCATATAGATAAACATAGCTCCTAAAATAAATAACAACAGCCAGGATACTGTATATCCCCAGACACTTGCTTGATAGGGTGATGCAATAATAGCTGCTAATAAACAAATAGAATAAGGCAAACGATTTTTATTCTCTTTTTTCATAAAAAAGGTAGTAATAATCCAAAAAATCCATGTAAACCAATAAAACAACGCTCCATCCATTTTCTCACTCTCCTAAATCTCATTATGTCTTTTCCTTTTAAACTTTAAACGGAAAATGCATAATCTTCTCCAGATTTATTATGCTAAGAAAAGGAGGTGTTAGAAATGGGGCAAGATCGACAAGAAAAAAAATTAAAAAACAGCAAACGAGTGGAATCTGATCGGGATCAAGCACTGCATTATCCAGGATCAACAGAGATGCAAAGCCCGGAAGAAGCTAGGTCCTTAAATAATAATAAGTAATTATCTTTAATTACAAAAAGAAAAAGCCAGAAATAATTTGCTGGCTCTTTCTTTTTTGTTATTTTTTTAGTTTTTTAAGCTGTTCTCCAATCATATCTCCTAATTGGAAACCTTTTGATTCTTCCGGAAGTTCATAAACATCCTCTTCATCTTGTTCTTTTTCTGTTAGTTCTTTAATGCTTAATGACAGACGCTGATCGCCTTCATTTACTTCCAATACTTTCACTTGCACTTCTTGGCCTTCTTTTATCACTTCATGGGGTGTACCAATATGTTTATGTGCAATTTGAGAGATATGAACAAGTCCTTCTACACCGGGAAAAACTTCAATAAATGCACCGTATGATACAATTCGTTTTACTGTTCCATCTAAAATGCTACCAACTTCTGCTTTTTCAGCAATATCTGTCCATGGTCCTGGCAAAGTATCTTTTATGGATAACGAGATGCGATCATTATCCCGATCAACACTTAACACTTTCACCTTGACTACCTGGCCTTCTTCTACAACATCAGAGGGTTTCGAAATATGTTCATGTGATAATTGAGAGATATGAACCAAACCATCAATTCCACCTAAATCTACAAACGCCCCAAAATCAGTAATTCTTTGTACTGTTCCCGAAACAACTTGCCCTACTTCTAGTGAATCTAGTAAATTTTGTTTTTGTTTGCTTTTCTCTTCTTCAATAACTGCTCGGTGGGAAAGAATTAAACGATTTTTATCTTTTTCCAGCTCGACAATTTTAAACGAAATGGTTTTTCCTTTATAGTCAGAAAAGTCTTCCACATAATGGGCTTCTACTAAGGAAGCAGGAACAAATCCTCGAACACCAAGGTCGACTACTAAACCGCCCTTTACTACATCTTTCACTTCAGCGTCAAATATTTCTCCTGATTGAAATTTTGCTTCTAAACTATCCCAGGCTTTTTCCGCATCCACTTTTCTTTTGGATAAAACGAGCGCTTCTTCTTCCACTTTTATGACTTGAAGCTCCAGCTCATCCCCTTCTGAGACGATATCACTCGCTTTTTCAATATGAAGGCTAGATAATTCACTAATAGGTATTAATCCATCTAATTTGCTGTTAGCAATCGCAACAATCACTTGTTTTTCTTCCACTTTTGTAACTTGTCCAACAACATTTTCTCCAACCTCAAAATTGTTTACTACCACGTCATTTAATTCCTCGGACATATGTACTCCTCCTTATGCTTCACTATAATCAACTAATTTGTTAAAACAATATAGTCTTCCTATCAGTTTGAAAACATACTATTTTGTTAAAACATATTAATATAGGATTCCAAATTGTTAGAATACTGCAAAATTTTATTCCTTTTAATTAACTTCTTACAAATAGCTGCTTTTGTCAAGTAAGAAAACTCCAAAGGAATAGATGCAGAAAAATGTTTTGTTATTGTTCAAACATCCTTTCTTTTCCTATTCCTGAGCTGCTATTCTTTTTAATCATTAATGAGCGATTTTTTCAACAGTAAGCTCCATTATTTGATTTACTACATCTTCAATAGAGAGAGAAGTAGTATCAATTTCTGTTGCATCTGAAGCTTTTTTTAAAGGAGCAATTTCTCTTTCCGAATCCAGTTTGTCTCTTGCTGCAATTTCCTGCTTCAATAACTCCAAATCAGAAGGATAGCCTTTATTCATATTTTCTGTATGACGTCGAACAGCTCTTTCCTCTACAGAAGCTAATAAAAACACTTTCACTTCTGCCGTTGGAATAACATGTGTTCCAATATCTCTACCATCCATTACCACACCGCCGCTTGTTGAAAACATTTGCTGGCGGCGAACCATTTCTTCCCGCACCAATTTATGTTTCGCAACAATAGAGACAGAATTAGTTACTGCACTTGTCCTAATTTCGTCTGTTACATTATTATTATCTAAAAAAATCAATTGGCCTTTTTCGCCTGGAAAAAGTTCAATCACTGTATTTTCAAGCATATTAATTAAAGCTTGTTCATCTTCAAGGTTTAATTGATTCGACAATGCTTTAAAGGTTAGTGCCCGATACATGGCACCCGTATCAATATAAATATAACCAAGCTTTTCTGCTACAATTTTAGCAACCGTACTTTTACCCGCTGCAGCCGGTCCATCTATTGCTATACTTATTTTTTTACTCATAAATCCTCCTGAACTACTGGTTTTCTATACAAAAACCAATGAACAATTAATAATAGCTGACTGATAACGACAAGAGTCATCTAACATACTTTATTCTAACATATTTTTATACATATTTTCGATGAAATAATTAAGAAAAGCAGAAGCGTCTTGATCATCAGCGTGTGTACTGGCCGATTGTTCATCAGCACCGAATACTTCCAAAATTCCGAAGCGAAACTGTTTCACACTCGAAATATCCTTTCATTTGTAAAAAGCTTCTTTTTCAAATTTTCTGGTTACGGAACGGCGAAAAGGCGAAACAAACAGCTTATTGCAAGTTGTTTACTCGCCTAAATTGGGGTAACAGTATTTTTTCGTGCATTATCTTACATATTAATGCAAGCAGCAAACACTAGATATGAATAGTATATTATTATTTTTGCTGAAATGTTTCCAAAATCTTTGAATAATTCGTTTTCGATACCCCTTCATATTGTGCTAGTTCATATAGTTGAGGAAAGATGTCCCAAATATGAATCAATTGGCTTAATGCTAAAAAAATTGCCTGAATAATAATCATTTTTATTAAAAACCGTTCAAGAGTTTTCATCCATACCACTCCACTAATTACTTGCAGAAAACACCAGCCGCTTAACGGGCGTTCCACCTTTCTTATTATCGGAGTTTTTTTGGGGGTTTATTCAATTTTCGCGTCCTTTCTTCTTTAAAGATAATTGAACATCATAACAAAAACGCAAGATAATTTGTCGATCAGTTGAGTTCATTTCATGAAATTGCAAGGATACTTTATTATTCGTTTCATTATAACCGTATACTTTTATTACCTTCCCTTTTAATCTAGGATAATAGTATTCTCCATTTTGCAGGTGCAAAACTAAGTACACTTCTAATGAATTCCCTTCATGAAATATGATTGTTTTTGGCGCAATAATAGCCGCTCCTCCTGCACTTATATCTGTTGTTACTGTTGTAAATGGCAAAAAATCATTATGTAATGGGTGAACGGCTGTATCTACATTTGTGTCGACACGTACAAATTGCCTTCTTTGGATTTTTATCATTTGCTCTTTTGAAGGCAAATGCAGGATTAGCATAGGAACTTGTTCTTTTTTTCTTCCTACAATCTCTGATTGAAACATATAGACGGATCCTTCACTTGTTACAAAATTCACCTTTAGCTGCGTGCCGTTTAATAAAAATACTGTTTTATTTGTTTCCAGATGAATTGGATAATCTATATATAATTCTTTTTCTCCTGTTTCAACAAGCCTGCATTTATATTTCTCTGTACGGTCTGTATTAGCTGGCTCCAATATTAAAGTATCCCCTATATTTATCACTGTATTACCACTCTTTCTTCCTTTTAAATGGCCTATAAGCATTATTTCCTTCTTTTTATCCATTTTTTTCTTTTATTATGACATGGAACTTTGCCCTTAATCAATAGCACTAAATAAGAAAAACAAACAATAGACTTGTCTTTCATTTATTTTCTTAAAGTAAATACAACCGTCCAATCTTAAATCTCTTTATGATAAAAAAGGCTGCCATTCAAAGAATGACCGCCTCAGAGTGTATATAATACAACAACTTTTCAAGCTGGATTTTAATACTTAAACATAAACCAAGAAAATTTCATCCCATAAAAACAAGCAGTCACTGCCCATCTTTTTGCTTTTAATGTGCTAAAAAGCAGAGGATGAAGATGTGACAAACCGCCTCTGTTGGCGTTTCCCATTATTTATCCTACTCTTAACGGGCAGTAAGACCCCCACCTCAAGGTACTGAGGAATCAAAGAAGCTAGGTGGGGGATAACTGCCCGTAAAGGTCCGATAAGTTCAACTAACAATCAGTGGGGATGAAGAAAACCCCCACTGATGAAAAAGGTTCACTTTATACAACCTCTTCGTACACAGGTTCAGCATTTTTTAGCTTTTCGACTTTTTCTTCTATACTGTTTTTAGCATTAATATAAATTCTGTACGTATCTTCCCCTAGCGTTCCAATAAATTCGTAGCAAAGCACTTCTTCATTTAAATCATTGATAATAATGGCTAAACCGTCATCCATTATTTTTACTTGTTTATTTATTTTTTTCTGTGCGTCTGCTTTTGAAATAACAGGATCGGCAATTTTTCTTTGTTTATGGGATTTCAAATATTCTTCAGCGGCAAAACCAACAATATTTCCATTATCCAAAGCTACTTTCACCTTAATGCTGTCTGGATAAATTTTCACCCCATCTATTTCGGTTACAAAAGAAAAAACACCGATCTTATCATATTGCATGCTTTCAAAAAGCGCTAGATCTTTAAAGTTATTGTCTTTTAAAAACTTCACCGCATTATTACCAGCTTTATTTAGGCTTATTTCTTGTTTATTCACATCTCTTGAAAGAATATACCAAATTGGATATCCGCCTTTTTTGGTAATGTCCATGCTTGCTTCAAGTTTTGTATCTTTATCCAGTACATTAACACTATAAAATCCATAATTGGAACCTTTTCCATTTTCTGTTACTTTTACGTCGGTGCCCCCTTTAAAATTCGCATATTTTTTTGCTGTTTTAATCGCTTCTTCCTTTGTAATAGTGCTTCCTTCCAAGCTTTGAAAATTCTCATCTTTTTTCTCCATATTTACATAGGTTGGTCCAAAGGAGGTTTCTTCATAACCTTCTACTTTTTGCTCTACTGTCTTTAAACCGTCGACAATGGTATTATCTTTTGTCTCATTGCCTGTTGCTAATGCCATTTCGACATCCATCCAGCGCAAATTATTTTTGATGACAGAATGTTGAACATTGCGCAGTTCATTTTGAATTTCTTCCGCTTGGCCATACAATTTTTTTAATGAATCATATTCTTTATCGGAAAGCGGCTCTTTATTCAAATCCCTCACAGCAGTTCGATAACTGAAATCCCCGATTTTTGCCAGAAATTCCTCTGTTTTATTAAATGGCAATAAAGTAAGAGGCAATTGCCCCACATCACTATGAGCCTCCGATGTAATTCTCCACACATCTGCCAATGCAGGAGATAATGATTGTTGTGAATTCATTGCCAAAGTGCTTCCTATTTGATCATGCAATAAATCGACTTGATATGTTAAATCATGAAATGCCCTTTGATAATTGTTTTCCGCATTCATTAAAATAGCATTTTTTTCTTTATGCTCTTGATAGCCCCAAAATCCAGCACCTGCAACTCCTATTGCTAATACTGCAATTAATATTCCTCTTAGCAATTTTCTCACCTCTTTATTTACAAAAGATATGTTTGCCTATTTGTTTGATTTGTGGTCTTGTCCAAATCCAAGCACTTGTAGCTGTATCTGGATTAAAATAATACAAGGCATTGCCTGTAGGATCCCATCCATTTATCGCATCCAGTACTGCTTCTTTCGCTTTTTCATTCGGTGCTAGCCAAATTTGTCCATCAGCTACTGCCGTAAAAGCTCCAGGTTCAAATATTACCCCAGATGCGGTATTAGGGAAAGACGCACTGTTAATACGATTCAAAATAACTGCTGCAACCGCAACCTGTCCTGTATATGGTTCTCCACGTGATTCCCCGTAAACAGCATTGGCCATTAATTGAATATCATTTTGTGAAAAACCATTCGGAACATTTGCTGCTGTCGGTTTATTTTGCGTTTTACTTTCACCAGATTGCGCTGTACTCTTGTTTAGTTTTGAAGTGGTTCCTTTTGGTTCAGTTCCACCGCCATTATTACTAGTTGATTTTTTTGAGGGAGGAGATTTTTGTTTATTCAAATCCACCCCGCCATAATGGGAAAACTTTTTTCCTTTGTTGATCTGCTGTTTGACATAATTTTCATTGTATTGAGATGCATCCGCAAGCTTTAACTTTGTTTTCCAGCCTGCCATTCCATCGATTGGCAAACCAAATTCATATTGAAAGTTTCGTAATGCCCAATATGTCTGCCATCCAAAAACTCCATCAATTTTCCCATTATAAAAACCTATATACTGTAGCCGCGACTGAAGTTCGATAACATCATCGCCGACTGCACCATGTTGAATGACTTGATTCGAAAAGGCATATGCCTTTTCTCCAATCGTCAATGGCACTATTGTTAAGCTGAGAGAAAAAATGATGGTCATTTTTGCGAGTAATAATTTTTTTTTCACGACTGTTACCCCCAGAAATAAATACTATTAACATTAACTCTATTTTTTGTAGCAACTGGATTTTTATACAAAAAAAATACAGAGTGAACCAGTCTCACTCTGTTTTCTATTCTTATTCTATTGGCTGCGACCTAAAAAAAGACAGCATCCTTAAGGGATGACGCCTTTCCACTCATTTTTTCAAACAAAATAATAACCTGCAACTGGTAATTTATACCCGGTTACTTTTAATGCTGCAGTTTCTTCTATCAAAAGCTAATTTGCATTAACATATTTCTGATAATGTTCCCTGCTTAACTCCCTTGCCAGCCTTACTTTCCGCAAACCAGTCCACCATAAAAAAAACATAAACGGTGTTATAATCAACAGCCAGTTTTTTTCCAGTGTTAAAATATAGTCATATATGCCATGGAGCAAAAAAGGGAAAAACAACGAATAAAAGACCCATTTTCCGCGAGGCATGGTGAATTTTCCTTTGCCTAAATAATACCCCATTATTACACCAAATAAAGCATGACTTGATACCGGCAAAATTGCCCTTCCTAAAGCGTGCTCTACTCCATTCGCAATTAAATATAAAATATTCTCGACTGTAGCAAATCCTAATGAAACGGAAGCACCATAAATAATGCCATCATATGGTTCATCAAATTCCACATGCTGATATGCTGTATAAAATAAAATAAACCATTTAAAGAACTCTTCTAATAAACTAGTGGAAAATAAGGAGCTCCATATCCCATCAGGCAAAATCATTTCTACGTGTAAAACATATTGAATAAACATAATGGGAAAAACGAGCAGCGCACCAGAAATAAATGTTCTAAACACAAGGGTAATGGGTTCAGAATCATATTGATCTTTTAAATAAAAATAACTTAATAAAGCCAAGCCAGGAGCGATCCCAGCAGAAATAATCGCCAACATTTTTCCGACCTCATTCCCCTTTTTTATCAACCTTTATTTACGGCTTAAAATAGCCTCTGCTATTTGCCCTCCGTGAAAACGGCCATTTTCTATAAAAATTTCATTTGCATTATTGCCTGCTGCTAATACTCCAGCAATAAATATCCCTTCCACATTTGTTTCCATCGTGTCTGAATCAAATACAGGCCTGCCTGTAGATTCCTCAATTTCCACGCCCATTTTTTTTAAAAATTGATGATCCGGATGATAGCCTGTCATTGCAAAGACGAAATCATTTTTTATTTCAAATGTTTCTCCTGACTTTTGATAACGCAAAGCCTTCTCTTTAATTTCTACTACATTCGCATTAAATTCCATTTTAATAATGCCATTTCGGACTAACGACTCAAATTCAGGAAGAATCCATGGCTTGATGCTGGATGAATATTCATTTCCTCTATATATAACAGTTACTCTTGCTCCCGCTTTCACAAGTTCAATGGCAGCATCAACACTTGAGTTTTTTCCGCCTACTACTACAACATCATGATCAAAATAAGGATGAGCTTCTTTGAAATAGTGCATCACCTTTGGAAGCTCTTCTCCAGGGATATTCATATAGTTTGGATGATCATAATAGCCAGTTGCTACGACAAGATATGGGGTTATGTATTCATTTTTTGTGCTTTTTACAAAAAATTCGTTAGTAGATGTTTTTTCTACTTCTAATACTTTTTCATACGCATTGATACGAAGATTCTTTCTTTTCACTACTTCTCGATAGTATACTAAAGCCTGGTTGCGATTAGGCTTATATTGTTCTGTTAAAAACGGAACCTCTCCAATTTCTAATTTTTCACTTGTGCTAAAAAATGTCTGGTGGGTAGGATACCCATGAATGGCATTAACAATATTTCCTTTTTCAATGACAACCGGATTTAAATTAGATTCTTTTAATGCAATAGCTGCAGCCAATCCACACGGTCCTCCGCCAATAATGATGGCATTTTCTTTTATCATATGATTTCACTCCTTACAAAAGTCATTCATCCCAAATAGATGAAGACAACCATTGAATTCCATTTCAATATGCTGTAGAGAATCGCCTGCATTTCTAATTGTTCGCTGCGAAATACAATATTTTTAAACATACTAAAGTTACGGAACTTAGTCCTTTTTTATAATTAGATAAGATTACATTTTGTTTTTGTGGTAAGTGTTTTTTTTAAGGAAAAAATCTCCTACAAATAGCATAGGAGATTTTCCGAAAATATACAATAGATAAAAGGCGATTTATATCCAGCCTCTAAATCTAGATGCTTCCGCCATTTTTCTGACACCCACCATATAGGCAGCCAACCTCATGTCCACTCTTCTTATTTGAGCCGTTTCATAAATATTATGAAATGCTTTGCTCATGACTTTTTCCAATCTTTCTTCCACTTCTTCTTCTGTCCAATAGAAGCCTTGATTATTCTGCACCCATTCAAAATAAGATACTGTGACACCACCAGCAGAAGCCAGGACATCCGGCACTAATAATATGCCTTTTTCGGAAAGAATTCGCGTCGCTTCAATAGTTGTTGGGCCATTTGCCGCTTCCACCACAATGCTTGCTTTAATATTATCAGCATTTTGTTCGGTTATTTGATTTTCAATGGCTGCTGGCACTAATATGTCGCAATCTAGTTCCAAAAGCTCTTTATTGGTAATCGTTTTATTAAATAAGTTTGTTACTGTCCCGAAACTGTCTCTTCTGTCTAATAAATAGTCAATATCCAATCCATTTGGGTCATGCAATGCTCCGTATGCATCTGATATTCCGATGATTTTTGCTCCTGCATCATGCATAAATTTAGCAAGAAAACTACCTGCATTTCCAAACCCCTGCACAACAACACGTGCTCCTTCAATCGTAATGCCCTTTCGTTTGGCTGCTTCTCTAATGCATATAGTAACACCTTTTGCTGTAGCTGTTTCTCTCCCATGCGAGCCACCTAAAACTAGCGGTTTTCCAGTAATAAAGCCCGGGGAATTAAATTCATCAATTCTGCTGTACTCGTCCATCATCCACGCCATTATTTGAGAATTTGTAAACACATCCGGTGCGGGAATATCCTTTGTCGGACCAACAATTTGACTAATAGCACGCACATATCCACGGCTGAGACGTTCTAATTCACGAAAGGACATATCACGTGGGTCACAAACAATACCACCTTTACCACCACCATATGGGAGATCAACAATGCCGCATTTTAGGCTCATCCATATCGATAATGCTTTTACTTCTGTTTCCGTTACTTGAGGATGAAAACGAATTCCACCCTTTGTTGGACCAACAGCATCATTATGCTGAGCCCGGTAGCCAGTAAAAATTTTTACACTTCCGTCATCCATTCTTACAGGAATCTTAACAGTCATCATCCGAACAGGCTCTTTTAATAATTCATACACTTCATCAGAATATCCTAATTTATTTAATGCTTTATGAATTATAGTTTGTGTTGATTTTAACACATCATGCTGCTCATCCATTTGTTTTTTCTCGTTAGATTTTTTGGCTACCATTATAAATCCTCCTAAAAAACTAAAAAATAAATAATTTTCAAGTATACTCTTCATAAAATGAGAGCAGGTCCATTGCAAAAAATGTCCATTTTTTTGTATTTACTAGTAGTTTTTTGTTATATAAATAAGATTTTGTTTCAGTCTTTTAACCATTTTCAAAATTAGTATACACGTTTCCATTCTTATTGCAAGAGAACTATTTTTATTAAATCTTTTTCTTTGTTACTATTATTAATATGGATAGATGTTTATTCCTGATTAACCAATCTTTCTATAGTATATTCCGCAAAGATACTCTTTGTCCTTCATCTCCCTGTAGTTTTTATGTAAAATTAATTGTTTCATTATATTCCTTTTTTAAAGGAATAAATCATGCTTTTATTTTAACATTTTTAAGGTGTTTTACCAACGAACTTCTTCTATTTATAGCCTTTATCTGATTTCATTTTCAGCACAAAAAGATAAAGCTGTTTCCTACTTATTCCCCTTTCTGCATATGCCAATCTAAAACTAGCATTATAGGTGAAAAAGTATTGGAATTAACTTTATCTTTTTCTATCTATTTTTGTACTTTATCTGGGGAATATATTTCTTTTACTAACGAAATGGAAAGTTCAATGAAAATAGGTCGTGATCGTTTCAATCGCTTTCTGTTCGCATATTGTTTTTCCATATTCTTGAATCAAATAAATGCTGGTTAAGCAGCATTCTCCATATTCTCCTAACAATGCAACCATTTGTTCCTCTCTTTTTGCGATTATATCCGCAAAACACAAATAGTAGCTGCGTTCTTTAGCATAAAGACTTCCGCCTTTAAACCCAACATGCTCCAGCTGTTTGCACACTTGTATAACAGCCTCTAAATCCTTAAATGCAAATAATATGTCGACAGTTTCTTCCACTGTAACCTGCATTTCCAAAAAACCTTCGTTTAACAGCTCTTCATCATCATCTTCTTGTTCGGTCATCGTTAAAATCATGACCATACCTTGTGCTTTTAACGAAAAAATTTCCACTGCAACAGAACCGTTTATTTCTAAACCGAACAGATCATTAGCCTCTTCTAGCATTTCATGAAAAAAATACTGCCATTTAATCGAGTCTTTCCATATATCTTCTTTTGTTAAGCCGCGTTCATATAAGTCATCAAAAGTCAGATGTATTTTTATTCTGTTATAATTTAACCTCTCTAAGCGCATGACATTGCCTCCTGCTCCTTGAAAAAACTCTTACTGTAGTTTATGAAGCAGACAGAAAAGGGTGATTAGTATCAACATCTAAACGAGCGGAAATATTTCATTGATCTAATGTGTTTTTAATTTTTATCATATGTGTTTCTGATCTTGCTCCAAGACGCAGCGGTAAAGTGGTTGTACCATATCCATTGCTGACCAATATCGTTGTATTGCCAACAACTTTTGTTTTTCCAATTTTATATGGTCCAAATCCAAAAATTCTGATTTGGCCGCCATGTGTATGCCCACTTAATATAAAGGAGATATTATCCTCCTTTTTTATATCCTGAATCACTTTTGGGTTATGGCTTAATAAAATTTTAAAGGTTTCCTCTTTTGTTTTGATAAGAGCTTTTTCTAAATCATCTAATTCCTGCGCATGATCTCCAATTCCAATTAAAGACCATTTTTCTCCTTGTTTCGATTGAAAGGTTATCGCTGTATTTTCTAACACATGCACTTGATGTTCATTCATTATTTTTTTTAATGAGTCCAAATCCGCTTCATAGTCATTATTTCCCCAAATAAAATAAATGTCGCCAATTTTTTTCAGTTTTTGAATATTTTCTGCCACTTGCTGCATGGAGACTCCTCTTTCCAATAAATCTCCTCCGATAATGACGATATCAGCAACACCTATTACTTCTTCTATAATGGCATCTGAAATAACTCTTTTATGAATATCAGAAATGAAAAACAGTGAGATTTCTTTAAAAGAACGGGGAAAATCAGGAAAAAAGAGCATTTCATATTTTACATTGTCTTCATGTGCTTCTTTATACATTTTTATCAATATCCATATGCCGATCATGAAGAACAGCACTAGTAGAATAAAGATTTTCATTTTATTCTCCCTTTCGCTTTCTAATTTGTTTATCCCACTCTTAACGCGTAGTAAGACCCCCACCTCAAGATGCCGAGAAATCGAGGAATCTAGGTGTTGAAACTCGCCCGTAAAGGTCCGATAAGTGCAACTAACCATCAGTGGGGGATGAGGCAAAACCCCCACTGATGGAAGTTTACTTTATCCAATGCTTTCCCTGCTCATTAGGAAGATTTGCTGTTTCTTTAAAAGTAAAGCATGAAATAGAAATATTTTCATATTATTTAAAGATTATACCATTTTAAAGGAGGACCTATTTATGAGTTCATTTTATAAACAATACCAACCTTTTATAGGACCAAATGATCCTTGCCATCCAATTAAAACGAAAACTTACTCGACTCCGCCTAATCTGTATATGGGATTCCAGCCACCAAATCTGGAGCAATTTTCCCCAATGGAAGCCTTAAAAGCAGGAACCTTATGGAAGGCATTTTATGATCCTTATTATAGTCCTTATGAAAAAAGAGAAGGAGATTTCGCTTTATGAAACAGCTCACACCAGAGTATTATCAATTATTAGAACAATTACAGGCAGTAGATTTTGTACTTGTTGAATTAACCTTATACTTAGACACCCATCATCATGATGAGGATGCCATCCATCAATTTAACCATTATGTAAAAGAAAGAGAAAAATTTAAAAAGCTATACGAAAGTAGATACGGTCCTTTGCTTCAATATGGAAACAGTTATTCTGGGTCACCATGGGATTGGGATTCGGCTCCATGGCCATGGCAAGTGTAGAGAAAAGCGCAAGCTCCCGTTAGCGAGGTACATTAGTCCCTTGGCGACTTAAAAAGAAAACTATTAAACTTTTAAACCATTTATGCCTTCTTCCCTGTTTAGAAAGGAGATAAAGCAGTATGTGGCTATATGAAAAGAAATTACAATACCCTGTTAAAGTCAGTACCTGTAATCCCAGGTTAGCTAAATTCCTTATTGAACAATATGGTGGTGCTGATGGAGAGTTGGCTGCAGCACTAAGATATATAAATCAGCGCTACTCTATTCCAGATCGTGTTATTGGATTATTAACAGACATTGGAACAGAAGAATTTGCTCACCTTGAGATGATCGCAACAATGATTTATAAACTAACAAAAGATGCAACACCCGACCAATTAAAAGCAGCTGGACTTGGCGACCATTACGCAAATCATGATCATGCCTTATTTTATCATGATGCTGCCGGAAATCCTTGGACTGCTACCTATATTGCTGCAAAAGGTGATCCTATTGCTGATCTGTACGAAGACATTGCCGCAGAAGAAAAGGCAAGAGCAACGTATCAATGGATTATTAATATGAGCGATGATCCTGATTTAAATGACAGCCTCCGTTTTTTGCGAGAAAGAGAAATCATCCATTCACAGCGTTTTCGAGAAGCAGTTGAACTATTAAAAGACGAAAAAGACCGAAAAAAAATATTTTAATCAAAAAAGAGAGAGACAGCATCATACCTTGTATCATGACAATGCTTCTCTCTTCATTTCGATTCATGAAATAAATTTATGTCATAAAGCTTTTTCATCATGTCAAAAACTTTATGACGATTTTTCCATTCTTCTTCTTTTTTCCATAGATCCTTGCTTTTATCGATAATCTCACAACGCAATGCATGAAATTCTTTTTCTGCTTTATCTTTTTTTTGTTTTAATACATTCATAAATCCAAATGAACCAATAATAATTGCCATCGCATACAAATTATTCTTTTCTTGTATAAATACAGAAAACATAACAGCAAATGAGTGGGCATACGGAACAGCAATTTGTTTATACAACCAGTACGTATAAATAAATGTTAGAAAAATCGTCAACCACATAATAAATAAATGTCGTTTTGTTAATAAATCAAATTTCCACTTCTTCTCAACCAATTTTTGCAGCATTGTTTTTGTAGCTTCATCTGTATAATCGTCCAACTTTTGGATAGAAGTTTCCATCTCTTGATCATTCCTCTCCCTTATTACCTTTTTATACTGATTTAAAAACGCTTTATAAAAAGATATGAAAAGAATGGACAAGTTAGAATACTATTTTTTATTCAGCAAGCACAGACATAGTACTGAGGTAGTATTCATAAAGCATCTATCTTTAAGGTAGTGGTATTTTTAATGTTTGACCTAATTGTATTTCGTTTCCCTGCAAATTATTTGCTGCTCTAATTTTCTCAATGCCATCATCTGAATGATAGTAGTTCATGGCAATTCGATACAACGTTTCTCCCTTTGCCACTTTATGATAAACAACTTTACCTTCTGTAGTTTCATTCGGTACAGGAGAAGTAGTAGTTTTATTATTAGTTGAAGTCTCTTCATCTTTCATATTTTCGGAGAAAGCACCAGAATCATCTTTTGTACCTTGTACTTTTTTTATGTTTTTGGCGTCAGTTGTTGAATTATATACTGGCGTTTTTTGCTCTGTTTGTACTGTTTTGCTTTCTCCTTGGTCTGTTTGTTTTTCTATTTGTTCTTTTTTTTCTTCATTGGCATTTTTGTTTACAGTTTCATTGGCAGGAACTTCTGTTGGCTTTTCTTCGTTCTTCTTTTCTTCTTGTTCTGATGTTTGCTCTTTTTTGTCATCTGCTGAAATCTCTTCACTGTCATTATTTTGTTGTATATCCACTTGTTCAAACTGTTTAGAGGATGAATCAGCAGGAATGATGGATGAAAAACCTCTTTCAGATAAAGCTTTATTAATAAATAAAACGCTTATTGGCAATAAAATAAAAATAATAACTAATAAAGTTATAAGCGGTGTTTTAAATTTTTTCTTTTTTCTTTTCTTATGATGTACACTTCTTCTTGGAGGATATTTTATCCCCTCACTTGTTGTCTCTTCTTTTTCTTCTTTTAGTTTAATTGTTTTATCCACCCGAGGGATTCTCTTTTTTTGCATATCTGCCTGGACTCTATAAGGATCTTCTTTTGTCATAACATCCCTTCCCTCACTTTATTCATTTGTCTATTTCCCCTTCTAGCAAGTTTTTTTATTTTTATTATACAAGTAAAGAAACAGTGGTCTGCACACACCATCTTAATCCTATTTTGAATCTGTATTTTCATTATTAGATGGTGGAGACTCACTCATCCTTCCTACAAGCGTTTTGTATCCAAATAATTTATATCGAATAATAATCCCTAACAGAAAATCAATGACAAAATGCATCACGATCGTTACCCAAAGGTTATCTGTTATTTTAAATAAATACCCAATTAGCAGGCTTAAAACAATTATATTCGCAAATAAGAAACGATTATATAAATAACGGAAATGAATCAGCGCAAAAATAAAGCTGCTGATAAACAAACCTAGATTGGTCTGCAAGATCCCTCTAAACAAGATTTCTTCACTAAAAGCAACCATTGCTGCAATTACCGCTATATGAAATGGATTTCTTTTTGCAAATAGTCGGTGATTTACGCCTCCATCATCCTGATACTTTTCAGGTAAAATATTCATTAATAAAATATCTATTAGGACAACGGCAATACCAGCTGCCAAACCAATGTAAAAATAATGGATCTCCACCTTAAATAACAAAATAAGCAATGAATTGGATTTAAAAACAAGCATACTTAAAAGAATAGATCCAATCCATAAAAAGATTTGTGTTAAATATAAATGTTTGACTAATTCTTTATCTGACAACTGACTGATCATTTGATCATACTTTTCTTTATTCATTTGACAACTCACTTTTCAAAAGAATTCCAGCTAGCATCTTCTTCCAATCCTGTATAGAAGGCTGATCCGAGTAAAACACTTGCTCCTCATAAAAATCGGATACCTCCAGCCCGCAATTATCACAGCATTTGTTTATATAGGATGGATTTTTCTCTTCTGCAAAATAAGTAGTTATCATTGATCTTCTGCACTGATCCGTATTAATCCAGCATAAAAAATCTGTTATATTTTGTTTCTTTTTTTGCCACCGTCTACTTCGATGTTCATTAAAATCATCCAGCTTCTTTACTAGCTGTCTGATATCGTTTTTTTCCTCATGGATGAATGCTTTTAATACTCTCCACTGCGTTTCAGAAAAATGATAATCCAACCATGCTTTTTCTGCTTTCTCCCAATCTTCATACTTTTTATAGGATGTCAGGGATAATTCGAACTGCTTTATTTGCAATTCAGACGGCATTTCCATCTCAGCCATTTGATAGGCTAAAAATTCATCTCCCGGAGCAAATAACAAGATAGCAGCACTTTGCTGTTGATCTCTCCCTGCACGGCCAATCTCCTGCAGGTAGGATTCAAATTGTGAAGACATATGATAATGAATTACATACCGTATATTCTCCTTATTAATCCCCATACCAAAAGCGCTTGTTGCGCAAATAATATCCAACTGTCCTGCAAGAAACTGCTGCTGAATAAGGATTCTATCTTCCTGAGTCATTCCTCCATGATAACCTGTACACTTTTTATTACATTTTCCGCGAAGATATTCTGCTGTTTGTTCCGCGATTTTTTTACTTGAAAAATAGATGATTCCTGGTCCATGTAAATTTTCTGCCAAGTGAACTAATCTGTCCATTTTTCTCTTAGAAGTGGATATTTTCTCCACACACAGGGCAATATTCGGACGATCAACGGAATAAACCACTTCATTTATCGTTTCTAAAAAAAGTGATTCTTTAATATCTTTTCTAATTTCTTCTGTAGCAGTTGCTGTCAGCGCTAAAGTAACAGGATCGCCTAATTCCTTTCTGACGAGTCCTAATTTTTGGTATTCCGGTCGAAAATCATATCCCCATTGAGAGATGCAATGCGCTTCATCAATGACAAATAAGCTTATGTTTAATGTTTTTAACACCGATAACACATGATGATTTCTTGCCATTTCTGGTGAAATAAATAAAAATTTATATTTTTTAATATTCTTCAGTACATCGTTTTTTTCGAACGGCGACAAAAACGAATTTAACGCAACTACCCTTTTTTCCCCATTCATTTTCATTTGTTCTACTTGATCTTGCATTAATGATAAAAGGGGAGAAATAACAATTACGATACCATCCATCAATAGACCAGGCAATTGGTAGCATAAAGACTTTCCTGTGCCAGTAGGCAGCATAGCAAGTGTATGTTTTTTATTTAAAATAGATTCAATCACATCTTTTTGTCCAGACCGAAAAGCATTAAAATGATATAATTGTTGTAATTTTTTTTCTAAATTCACGATTTGTCACCTAATTTCGCCAAAACAATCCGTATCTCAAAATAACTTATATTCGATAATTTTTCTTTCAGCTGCTTTAAAGACTTGGAAGATGTCCGTTTTATACACGCTTCAATTTGCTTTGCTTTCTTCTCTTCCACAAAATGATGAATAGAAGCTGTTGGTATATTTAATATTATTTCTACAATATGATCTTCAATAGTACTCCTTTTTAGTTGGCGGGCAGCAATAATTTCTTCTATAGAATACCCCAATTGAAGATATTCGTATGTTTTAGCTGTTGATCTGGTCAATCCCAAAAATTGATTGCTTGTCTGAATCATTCTCTTTAAAATAGGAAATTTTTTCTCTCTTTCTAAAACTCGTCCGATCATAAAATGAAGAATTGATAAAAAATACACAAGAAAATAATCATGGTCTACTTTTAGTAGTTCTGCAGCCTGGTGGGAAGTCAAACCAATATAATCGACTCCCGTCAATCGTATAATTAAGTATTCTGGCTGAATATCATGTTCATCCAAACAATCAACTATTTCGCTATATAGATTTTCACTTAACTCATTTCGCGGAATTTTTAATAAATAAAGAGTTTCCTTCAGCCAATTCTGGACATTTCGATCTCTTTGTACAGGCAAATATCGGCCTTTATTTACAGCAAGATGGGAAGCTACTTGAACAAATAACGACAGTCGTTCCCAAAAAACAGTTGTAACTTGATGATAGCTCCATCCTTTCAAATACTTCGGAATTGGCTCCATCTGAAGCAACTTTTCCACTTGATATTTTTTATCTTTATTTACAGCATAATGCTGATCATTTATTTGATCCAACCATCCGTTATCAGCCAATTGAACGACAATCTTTTCAAAGTTACATCGTGTTAATTCAGGAAAAGATTGAAACAATGCTGTCAATTGAAAAAGATGAATATCTTGTATGGTTTGTGATGACTTTTTGCCATTTAACAAGTGTAAAATGGCATAAATGGTTCGTTCTCCTTTTATTCTTTGAAAACAGTGCAATATGACGATCTCAATAAAGGACATTTACTCATCTCCTTTAATGCGGGCAATGACTAATTTTGTAGAAATTTGTTAAGATATTTATCTATATTCTAACATGAAAACCTGTTTTTATTTCCTATTAAAGCAAGGAAAATTAAAGAAAATTACTTTACCATATAAAAGAAGTAATTATTTTTTGTTGAAAAGTTACAGATTCAGTTTTACAATAAGATAATAGTGAGGAGTATCATTTGTTAAACAATGAATATAACTTAACGAAAATATTGGAGGTAATTACACTCATGGCAAAATATACGATCGTAGATAAAGACACATGTATTGCTTGTGGAGCTTGCGGAGCTGCTGCACCAGATATTTATGATTATGATGATGAAGGTCTAGCATTTGTAACTTTAGACGATAACCAAGGGAACGTAGAAGTTCCAGAAGTTTTATTGGATGATATGCTAGATGCGTTCGAAGGCTGTCCAACAGATTCCATTAAAGTAGCAGACGAACCGTTTGAGGGAGACGCTCTTAAATTTGAATAGTCTTATTTAAGAAAAGCGCATGCGCCATTGCTCATCGACAGAATAAGCTGGACTGAATCGAGTTAGATAAAAGAAACACGAAGAACGTAGTGATTCGATGTTGACTACGCAAGCGAGGTGAGGGAAGCGTTGAAGTCGATAGGGCGCTTGCGCTAGACACTTCTCTGACTTCAGAAAACTTATACTTTCTTATCTTTTTAGAAAAAAAGCCTGGAAAAATTCCAGGCTTTTTTCACAACATTTGATTAGCTATCTCTATTATTTCTTTCTCCAATTGGTCTTTTGGAATGCTTTCATTTTTATATAGCACTTCATAAGAAACATGATCACGGTTAAATACAAGAGAATTGCCAAAATATTGACCTATTGTTCCATCCTTTAATTTTATTTCTTTAAAATTAGTGTTATTATTCTCCCCTATAGGAGAATGCGCCGTTATCATAAGGTGAATGGGTTCGATTTTGTCTTTTGGCAAGGATTTAAAGGTCACCATTAATGTCTTGTCATCATGTTTAAAATCTTCTAATACTGCAGGCTGAAATTTTTTATATTTGTGTTGCTCTTATCTTTTTATCCAGCATTTCGATATTGAATTTGTTTATGGAGCCATGAGCTCATTTTTGTATAAATCAGCATAAAAACCACCGAAATTAAAACTCCTTTTAGGATGTTAAAAGGCAGTATAAATTGTACTACATTTTCTTTTATATCCATCGGAAATTTCGTTAATTTTATAAATACAGGCAAAAGAATATAATAATTAAAAATACTTAAGGCAATGCTCATTATCACTGTACTGATAATCAGTCCAACTATCATTCCTTTTTTTGACTTCAATTTATTATATATATAATAGGTTGGCAAAATAAAAGTTATGCCTGCAAGCAGGTTTGCCATATGCCCAACTGGAATCCCTGTTTCACTTCCAGTAATAAAATAATCAATGATATTTTTTATTACTTCCACTAATATTCCTGCTGCTGGCCCCAGAATTAAAGCAGCTACCAATGCAGGTACATCACTAAAATCAATTTGCAGCCATGTTGGGAATGGCGGAATCGGAAAATTAAGCATCATTAATACATATGCCAATGCACTTAACATGCCCACTGCGACATACGTTCTTACATTCATCTTTTTTCTCATTTTTTCTCTTCTCCTTTTTTAGGATCCATCTCACCTAAAGAAGGAAGATTCCAGCATTGTTTTACATTCCAAATAAAAACCCTCAAGTAATAACACACTTGAGGGAGTAGTTTTAAAGGTATGCTTAAACAAACGTTCATAATTTTATTTTTGAACGTGCTGAACCTCCATCTTCTCCCATCCAGACTGTACTGTCGGTTTTGGATTTTCACCAAATCAACCTAACGCATAGGTTCGCGGACTTATAGAGTTCGAACTCTCATCACCGCCGGTCGGGAATTTCACCCTGCCCCGAAGATAGATCAATATTAAATTAATTTGTTTACATTGTTATTATACAAAAGAATGGTCATTCTGTGAAGAAGTTAGCATTTTTATTAAAATTTTTATCTTATTTTGATAAACATATTTAATTACTTTTATAGACGCAATGGACAAGTTTCATTTATTTTCTGTTTTTTTGTATTATTTCGATTAAACTTTTCTAATTAGTCTTGAGTATTTATAGGAAATAAACAATAATAAAATGTACAACTGTTTTACTCGAAAAGACAGAATTCAAATAAATGGTAGGTGGAGAGAAAACATGTATCAAATATTAGTAGCAGATGCCATTAGTGAAATCGGATTACAGCCATTATTAGAAATGCAATCGGTAAATATTATTCAGAAAAAAACGGATGATCCGGATGTAGATTTGAGTTCCATAGATGCCTTGCTCATTAGAAGTGCAACTACTGTTACTGATGAACTTCTTCAACAAATGCCTAATTTAAAAATTGTCGCCCGCGCTGGTGTTGGCGTGGATAATGTGGATATAAATGCTGCAACAAAACGAGGAGTAATTGTGGTAAATGCTCCGGATGGAAATACAATTTCTACTGCTGAGCATACTTTTGCCATGATGGCTTCCTTGATGAGAAAAATACCGCAAGCACATCAATCGGTGAAAAATTTAGAATGGAAAAGAAATGCTTTTGTCGGAACTGAATTAAATGGAAAAACACTTGGTATTATCGGTTTTGGCCGAATCGGCTCCGAATTATCAAAACGTGCAAAAGTTTTTGGAATGAGTGTATATGTCTATGATCCATTTTTAACGAAAGAGCGAGCAGAACAACAAGGTGTAAAAGCGGGTTCTTTAGATGAACTGCTGGAGAATGCAGATATCATTACAGTTCATACCCCATTAACACAAGAAACAAAGGGATTAATTAACGCTGAAGCACTTCGTAAAACAAAAAAAGGCATTTATTTTTTAAACTGTGCCCGCGGAGGAATTATTGATGAGCTGGCACTTGCCCAAGCAATAGAAAATGGACATGTTGCTGGAGCTGCCATCGATGTATTTGAAGTAGAGCCACCAGTTGGTAATCCTTTAGTGAAACTGGATAATGTCATTGTTACACCACATTTAGGGGCATCTACAAAAGAAGCACAGCTGAATGTGGCAACACAAGTAGCACAAGAAGTAAGGCTTTATTTAGAAGGTAAGCTGCCTGCAAATTCAATCAACCTGCCTGCATTGTCAAAAGATATTTTTGAACAAATTAAACCGTTCCATCAATTATCCAAACAAATGGGAGCCATCCTCTCCCAATGCATGCAGCAGGGTATTCAGGAAATTACCATTACGTACTCTGGCTCTGTAACAGACTTAGAAACAACTTATCTTACAAAAGCATTGATCTCAGGTTTCTTTAGAAATCGTGTAGATGTATTTGTTAATGAAGTAAACGCTCTTTTAACAGCAAAGGATCGAGGAATTACAATTGGAGAAAAAATAGCCAATAACTCACATGGCTACTCTAATTTAATCACGATAACAGCAAAAGGGGAACAAACCAGCTTTACAGTGAAAGGAACGTATATTGAAAACTATGGTCCTCGGATTGTTTACTTAAACGGATTTCATATAGACTTCCATCCAGAAGGAAACTTATTATATGTGCAACATATGGACAGACCTGGTGTTATCGGAAGAGTTGGTAAAATTCTAGGAGACTGCTCTGTTAATATCGCAACCATGCAGGTTGGAAGAAAAGAAGCAGGCGGAGAAGCAATTATGATTCTTTCATTTGATAAAACACTGGAAGACAGCTCACTTGCTGCTATTAAACAATTAGATGATATTACATCCTTAAATCGAATTACGTTAAGCTGATCCCTGATTTAGAAAATGCGAGAACTTGGCTTTGGCTGGCATATATGCCAGATATAAACACTGATCTAAGTTTAAAAAATTCTTCTTCTTACTCAAATGCTTAATAGCCGGCTCTAATAGAAGAGCCGGCTTCAATATATATAAGTAGCGCGCATCGCCTAAGATTTAACAATTGACAAATACCCCATTAAAAAACTTTTATTTCTTTTGGCCGAATATAGACCAAGTCACCTTTACCCACATTTAACGCATGAAACTGGTCTGTCGTTAACTCTATTTCTATACTTTCTTTAATATCTGTTCTTACTGCTTCTAACCGGACAATACTCCCAACTTTCTGTATATGATGAATAGTGCATTCAATCGAGCTATTGTCTGAGTTTTTATGTTCGATAATAAAATGATGCGGTCTAACATACCCTATCCCATCTTCCCCTGTTACGTGATCTGGTATTTCAAACTTGGCATTCCCTGAGGATAACTTTCCTTTTTCAATTCGTCCTTTAAATATGTTTACACTTCCTAAAAAGTCATATACAAAAGGATTAGCTGGAGATTCATATACTTCCTCAGGTGTTCCAACTTGTTCAATTTTCCCCTCATTCATAATTACTACTCTATCTGCCACATCCAGCGCTTCTTCTTGATCATGTGTGACAAAGATGCTTGTAATTTTATATTCATTATGCAATTTCCGAAGCCATCGTCTTAATTCTTTTCGCACCTTCGCATCTAATGCTCCAAATGGTTCGTCCAGCAATAAAACATTCGGTTCCACCGCAAGAGCTCTTGCTAATGCTACACGCTGCCTTTGTCCACCAGACAGCTGCGAAGGATACCTGTCCGCATAGTTGCTTAATTTAACGAGCTCCAATAATTCATTTACTTTAGTTTTTATTTCTTTTTTGGATTTTCTTAATCTTCTGGGTTTTACTTTTAATCCGTATGCAACATTTTCAAAAATGGTCATATGTCTAAATAAGGCATAATGCTGGAATACAAACCCTACATTCCGGTCTTTCACATCTGTTTCAGAAAAATTTTGATCATCAACGATTATGCTGCCATTGTCTTGCAATTCCAACCCTGCAATGATTCGCAGCAAAGATGTTTTCCCAGAACCTGATGGACCTAATAAGGCGATAAGCTCCCCTGTATTTACTTCCAAATTAATACTTTGCAATGCTTCATAACTCCCATAATTTTTTGAGATGTTTTCAATAATAATACTCATAGGATGTCCCCCTAGTACTTGGATGGAAGATGATCTCTTTTTGAATCAATAATGCTTTTAATAATCAACGTGATAATGGCAAAAATAGACATAAGCGATGCAACGGCAAATGATGCAGAGAATTGGTATTCATTGTATAAAATTTCAATATGAAGCGGCATCGTATTTGTCATGCCCCTAATATGGCCAGATACAACGGAAACAGCTCCAAACTCCCCTATTGTTCTGGCATTCGCCAAAATAATGCCATAAAGAAGCGCCCATTTAATATTGGGAAGGGTAACATATATAAACGTTTTGATGCCGCTTGCACCTAAAATAATGGATGCCTCTTCTTCTGAGCTTCCTTGATTTTGCATAAACGGAATAAGTTCCCTTGCGATAAATGGGAAAGTAACAAATAGTGTAGCTAATATAATGCCAGGAACAGCAAAAATAATTTTTATATTATGTTCCAATAAAAATGGACCGAATAGCCCATGAAGACCGAATAATAAAACAAAGATTAAGCCAGCAATGACTGGTGATATGGCAAATGGCAAATCTATTAGCGTTAAAAGAAGATTTTTTCCTTTAAACTGATATTTTGTCAACGCCCATGCTGCAATTACGCCAAAAATAGTATTAATTGGAACAGTAATTGCAACGACTAATAGAGTCAGCTTGATAGCTGCAAATGAATCCGGATCAGAAATCGCCGCTAAATATACTGCTATGCCCTTATCAAACGCTTTTACAAAAATAGCTGCTAAAGGAACGACCAAAAATAGACTCAAAAATAAGAGAACGATTGAAATTAACAGCCATTGAATAAGTACAGATTCTTTTTTTTCAGCATTTTTATTCTTAATCGATTTTGTGGATATTTGTATTTTTGCATCCATTTACTTTCTCCTCTACCTGCTTAAATACTTGCGATTGCTCCACCATTGTATGAAATTGATAAAAAACATGATGATAAAGGTAATAATCAGCATTCCTGCTGCAACTGCAGTAGCTCCTTTATAATCATATTGTTCCAGTTTCGTCATTATTATTAATGGCGATATTTCTGTTTTAAATGGCATATTGCCAGCTATAAAAACAACAGAACCATATTCTCCTAAAGCTCGAGCAAAAGAAAGAGCAAATCCAGTGACAATTGCCGGAATTAACTCCGGCAAAATCACTCGAAAAAAGGTTTGGAATTTGTCAGCACCTAAAGCAGCAGATGCTTCTTCCACTTCAGCATCCATATTCTCTAATACCGGCTGCACCATTCTGACAACAAACGGCAATCCGATAAATACTAACGCAATAATAATTCCAACAGGAGTAAAAGCAATTTTAAAGTTAAAAAATTGACCAATCCACCCATTCGTGCTGTAAAGAGTTGTTAATGTAATCCCAGCTACAGCTGTTGGCAATGCAAAAGGCAAATCAACTAAGCCATCTATTATTTTTTTTCCTGGAAATTGGTATCTTGTTAACACCCAAGCTATTAACAACCCAAAACACGCATTAATAAATGCTGCTGTAAAGGCAGTCGTAAAACTCAGTTTATAAGAGGCTAGTACTCTTCTTTCGGTAACCACCTTCCAAAATCCATCTAGTCCATTTGAAAAAGAATTTAAAAAGATCATAGAAAGTGGGATAAGAACGATCAACGATAAATAAATAAGTGTAAATCCTAATGTTAATCGAAAACCTGGTATTGGGTATTTTCTTTTTCGTTTGTTATTTATAAGTAAATTTGCCATCACACACCAACTTTTTCATCGAAACTTCCAGCCTTTCTTGTTGTATTATGGCTGATAGATTTCGTCGAATGTTCCGCCATCATTAAAATGCGTTTCTTGCGCATTTTTCCAGCCGCCAAACTCTTCATCTACAGTCACTAATTGAATATCTGCAAATTGATCTTTATATTTTTTTAATACTTCTTCATTGCGAGGACGATAGAAATTTTTCGCTGCTATTTCCTGTCCTTCTTTTGTATACAAGTATTTCAAATAAGCTTCTGCCACTTTTTTTGTCCCTTTTTTATCAACTACTTTATCCACGACTGATACTGGCGGCTCGGCTAAAATACTAAGTGAAGGATTAACAATTTCAAATTTATCTGCACCAAATTCCTTTAATGTTAAGTATGCTTCATTTTCCCAAGCGATGAGCACGTCTCCTATTCCACGTTCAACAAAAGTTGTCGTAGCACCACGTGCACCTGAATCTAGCACCTCTACATTTTGATACAATTTTTTTATAAATTCTTTTATTTTCCCTTCGTCTCCACCATATAACTTGCTTGCATAAGCCCATGCCGCTAAATAGTTCCATCTTGCTCCACCAGATGTTTTCGGATTTGGTGTGATAACAGAAACATCTTTTTTAATTAAATCATCCCAGTCTTTAATCCCTTTAGGATTTCCTTTTTTAACTAAAAAAACGATGGTAGAAGTATACGGCGTTGAATTATCTGGCAGTCGCTTTTGCCAGTCTTTATCTACTAAAGCAGCAGTCTTCGAAATTTCGTCAATATCATATGCTAGGGCTAAGGTTACTACATCAGCTTCTAAACCATCAATTACTGCTCTCCCTTGTTTTCCAGATCCACCATGTGATTGCTTAATCGTCACATTCTGGCCAGTTTTTTCTTTCCAATTCTTTGCAAATGATTTATTAAATTCTTGATAAAGCTCTCTTGTTGGATCATAGGATACATTTAATAATTCAACATCCTTTTTATCATTCTTGGTTTTCCCTGCTGATTCTTTCGTTTGTCCGCAAGCAGATAAAATTCCTGTTAATAAAAAAATCGATAGAAATAATAGAATGCTTTTTTTCATTTTCTCTTTCCCCCTGTTTAATAGTTCAGTATATGCCATAAAAAAAAGACATATTACCCCGTGTAACTTGGTAATATGCCTTTAGTTTGTCTAATGAGCATTTACTTTTATTTTCTTTAATACAGATTAATCCAAAGTAATCATACTTGTCAACTAGGTTTTTAATTTAATTTATGATTACTTTCATTTTTACTGTAAAACGAAGAATCATTAACATTTCTGTAGCTATTTATCTGTCTGAATCAACTTTTCCTTGTTTTCCATTCGTAGCAATGGTTGTCTTTTTCCTTTGAGCAGCATGCACGCTTTGGCCCACTTCCACTTTTCCTAATGCTAATATAGGGTTGACTGCATTTTTTTTCGTCGCTGTCCACTTGTTCTTATGTACTTCAAAATGCAAATGAACGCCTGAGGAATTACCTGTACTTCCCATCTCACCAATTATCTTTCCCTTATTTACCTTTTCTTTTTCCTTTACAAAGCGTGTATGTAAATGAGCATAAACCGTTTCCATTCCGTTAGTATGTTTTATGAAAATAACATTTCCATAAGACGAAGATAGGTAGGATTTCGTTACCTTTCCATTGTCTACAGCATAAATGGGATATCCCATTTCACCTGCTATATCAATTCCTTTATGATTGCCGTTTCTTGAGTAAAATAGATCGGAGATAATACCATCACTTGGCCATATCCATCCTTTCGTACGTTCAGAAATTGACAAAGATTTGGCTTCAGATTGTTTGCCTCCTAAAAACAATAAACAGACAAAAAGAAGCATGATGGCCGCTATCAACAGCCTTCTTATATAGTCCCCCATTTTTTCCTCCTTCATTATCCGAACCATTCAGTAATTTATCCTCTATACAGTATGAATCCTTCTATATAGTTAGAACAAAACAAATAATTGCAGTTGTAAATACAACCAGCATAAAAAGGAACAATGTTTATTATTTTCCATTATCCGATATCTATACTTATAAGCTTTCCATTTGTTCAACAGCATTAATTTCCGCAAAAAAAAGTGGAGAAATCTCCACTATCCAGTCATAATAATAAACGAGCAATATTTTCACATGTTCTTTCCACATTATTAGGACCCTCTTTAAGCAATGTCTCTAATGAATCTGCTTTCGGGGTTATTCCAAAAATCGCATCTATTCCTTTATCATAAAGAACACTAATTCCTTCTCCAATGAAGCCTGCAACTGCTATTACTTTTATGTTTTGTTCTTTCGCAACTTTTGCTACTCCATATGGTGTTTTTCCAAACTGTGTCTGAAAATCGATTCCGCCTTCTCCAGTAATAACATAATCAGCATGCTTCATTTTTTGTCTTAAATGAGAAAACTCTACTACCAGATCAATTCCCTTTTTTAAAGTAGCCTGTGTGAAAATTAATAAACCTGCACCGAGTCCGCCAGCAGCACCTGCACCTGGAAGATCTTTAACATCCATTCCCAACTGTTCTTTTACTTTATTAGCATAATGTTCTAAATTAGCGTCCAATGTCGGAATCATTTCAAATGTTGCCCCTTTTTGTGGACCAAAAACTCGAGTTGCCCCTGTTTCTCCACATAATGGATTCGTTACATCGCATGCCACTAATATTTTCATATTCTTTAATCGTGGATCAATATTTGATACATCAATTGTTTTCAACTGACCTAAAGATCCACCCCCTCTTTTCAGCAGTTCCCCTTTTTCATCCAAAAAGCGCACTCCTAGCGCCTCAGCCATTCCTGTTCCTCCATCATTTGTCGCACTCCCGCCAATTCCTATAATCAATTTTTTTATGCCTTTATCTAAGCATTCTATTATTAATTCGCCAGTGCCATATGTGGTAGTGACCATTGGATTTTTATTCGCTTTATTCACATATTGAATTCCACTTGCCTCAGCCATTTCAATGACAGCTGTTTTTTTATCTCCCATTATTCCGTATTTTGCTCTCACTTTATTTCCTAATGGACCTGTTACTTCAAGAGCATAAATGATTCCTCCCGTTGCATCCACTAAAGATTGTACGGTCCCTTCTCCCCCATCGGCCATTGGCACATGAATACAGTTTGCATGAGGATTTGCTTTTTTTATGCCTGCTTCCATCGCTATGCAAACCTCTTTTGCAGTCATGCTACCTTTAAAAGAATCTGGCGCCAGCAAAAAAGTTTTAGTCATCGAAAATCCCTCCCAAAAATGTAATGTTTTGTTCCTCATGGTTCTGTGCTCGAAAAAACGATAAAGATACTTTTTTTATATCATGCACATTTAAAACCAGCAAACATAAACTTCATTATGTATATTTTATGAACAAAAAAACTGTTTTCCTATAGATCACTTCTCCTACCTGCTCACATTAAAAAGTACTAGATACTATTTGCATGCGATCAGGCAGTAAGTTTTCTATAGTAAACAGTCCAAATTAACATTAATGAATTTCCTTTTTATTGGCAGCTATTGGCACTCTTACTTCTTTTGTTAATGTAAACCTTCCTAATTGAGTTAATTTAGTATTTTCAAATTTTACAGACGAGTAATGAAAATCCTTTGCTGTTAATAAAATGGATTCAATCGCCCGTATAGTTCGATGATTTTCTTCTAACTTGCTATCTTTTGTTAAAGATATTACTAATTGTTTGTTTGATTGATTCGAAGAGATTTTTTCAAAATGGATTGTACTAGGCAGAGATGCAGAAAGCCCTAACGTTTTATTATCTTTATGCATGTCATTAAATGCCTTTTCAATGGAATTGTAGGAATCTAATGATGGTACATAATAGGGTCTGTTCGTTTCTTTTCCAGCATTCAATAGAAAATATCCTCTTTTTTCTAACCTTTTATACTTTTCCGACCTTATTTCTCCATAATCACCAAAAACAATCCCTTGTTTATTGTTTGTATAAAAGTTAATTTTTTTTGCACCGACCTCATGAAGCTGTTCATTTAGAATAGCAGAATATAAATTATCTCCATTAGCTTTAAAGACTACAGGTGTCTTTGTTACATTTACAGCAACCTCTTTTTTAATTGCATCGAAGGATAAATCAGCTTTTATAGGATAATAGTCCTTCAATCCCCAGCTTTCTTCTGTCAACTTCTTCATATATTCCTTATATAAATCAAATTTGCTTGCTGCCTGATTTTTATCTACGAGTATACTTACGGGTACAACCACTTGCAAATTTTTATCAGGAATTGGATATGTTAATACTTCATTTCCATTAACATCTTCTGGATAAATTGAGATTGCTTCCAAATTACCAACTACACTATCCAAGGTTCGTTTTTCTTCTTTTAGAACGTTTGCTTTATCCATCTTTTTATCTGTCTGTAATGCCACCATACTATTGTTTTCTTTTAAAGTAGACTTTTTGTCGCTTGAGCTTATACCAGAGTCTAGAAAGCTAGTCGCTATTATCCAAAAAAGAAATAGTGAACATACCGTTGCAATAGATGGAAAAAGCCAATGTTTCTTCCGTCTCACATTTTGTTTTGCTCTTATTTGCTGGTATATAAACGAAGGATTTCGTTTATCTTTTACTGCTGGCAACTGTTTTAAAATGCATTCTAGACGTTCATCGGTCCAATTTGATTGTTTCATCCTTGTTGTCCTCCTCTCTGCTGATTTTCTCCATTTGTTTTCTTAAAACTTTTAATGCTCGGTGCTGAGTTGTTTTCACTTTGCTTTCCGTCCATCCCAATGCTTCCGCGGCTTCAGAAATCGAATATTCCTGTAAATAACGCATAATAATAACTAAACGCTGATCAAAGGTACAATAATTTAATGCTTTATAGATAGTACGAATTTCTTCCGACTGCAGCATAAGTTCCTCAGGCAATATATCTTCTGCTATAATTTGATGCTTGGACCAATCGAACTTCTCCATTATTCTGCTTTTTAAATTTTTATTCTTGCGAAAATGGTCAATAGCAACATTTCGTGCAATACTAAATAACCATGTCTTCTCAGTGCTTTTTCCTTCAAATCGATGATACGATTTCAAAACACGAATATAAACTTCTTGCATTAAATCTTCTGCTGTTTCTTTATGGCTAACCATATAAAATAAAAATTGAAAAACGTCATGATGATACTTATTATATATTTCATCAAAAACGGAGTTCATCTCTTTCGCCTCCCCGTTCATAAAATTAGTCGTAGGAAAAATGAAAATAGTTTCGTATTTTAAAAAATTATTTCAAAACACTTTCTTCTAATTTATCGACCTATCGGCTCTATGTATAAAAGGATTATCTTATTTCCCTATAAGAAACCTTATTTCGGCCCTTTTTCTTCTAAAGTTGATGGCTTATCCTCCAACTAATCAAAGACTGCCAGCCTATCAGTCCATAATATATACGAAGCAGCTCCATAAAAATAGCGGAGTTCCTACCTTTTCAATAAAAAAAGAAAGGAAATAATGAAATCTCCTTCCTGTACTTCTATTATGTTAAATTGTTTCTCGTGAATCAAGAACAATCGGCACTTTCTCTAATTATATTCACCATTTCGAGGCAAATAGATAAAAAATGTCGTACCTTGACCATATTTACTATGGACCGAAATTTGTCCTTTGTGTGCCTCTACTATGTTTTTGGCAATGGCTAGTCCTAGCCCTGTACCGGAATTCCCTCTTGTTCTCGCTTTATCCGCTTTATAAAATCGTTCAAAGATAAACGGCAAGTCTTCTTCTGAAATACCGACGCCTGTATCTTTTATCTGCCAATATACTCCATTCTCATCTGTTTTGCATGTAATATGAACATCACCTTTTGCTGGTGTATGTCTAATGCAATTATCAATAATGTTTGTCAGCACTTGTTCCATTCGGTCAGGATCCATCTGATAATATTGATCCGATTCAATAGAATGCACATCAAGATTAACTTCTTTTTCTCGAGCAAGCGCATAGAATTTGCGGGCAACCTTTTGCAAAAAGGAACGAAGCTCAACTTCTTCTGTCAATAGTTCTAGATGTCCAGCTTCCATCCGGGCTAAATCTAATAATTCATTAACAAGTCTTCCCATTCTTAAAGACTCATCATAAATTATTTGTGCCATCTCTTTTTTTTCTTCTTCCGATTCTGCAATATCATCGACAATTGCTTCGCTGTACCCTTGCAGCATGCTGATTGGCGTACGCAATTCATGGGAAACATTGGCTATAAAATCAATGCGAAGTTTATCAAGCTGCCGCTCTTCTGTCATATCCCTTATAACCGCAATTGCACCTCTAATACGTTCTTTATTATACAAGGGACTTACAATAATGACCCAATAACGGCCCTCCATTTTTATTTCATCCAATTGTTCTTCACCAGTCGTAACAGCTAAATGAAATAAATCTTTTACTTGGCGAGGCACTTGCTCATCCATCTGAATCCGGGCTTGTTCATAATGCCAATGCTGCAAAAATTTTTCTGCCGGTGGATTGGTAATTATTAGACTGCCGTTTTTATTAAATGTAATTACTCCGTCTGCCATTCCGCTCAGTATATTGCCAAGCTGTTCTTTTTCTTCACTTAATGCATTTATATTAAAATTTAATCTTTTGGCCATCTCATTAAAGGCAATCGATAATTCCCCAATCTCGTCCTGCGTCATGATAGGTACTTTTGTATCAAAATTGCCCCTTGCCAACTCAAAAGCAGCTTCTCTCATTTTTCGCAGAGGTGCTGTAATTCTTGTCAATAGGAAAAAAGCAAAAATAGTTGTTAAAATAACAGCTACAACAGCTGCCAGTACTATAAATTTTGTTGTTGATTTTTTCGTCTCGTTTAAAACCTCAATTGACTGATAAATAAATACTGCTCCAGCTGCCTTTCCATTTTTCAAAATAGGAACCCCAACGATGACTAATTGATCTTTATTATGGTTCGGTGTATCTGTGGTTACTATTTTTGGTTTACTTTCTGTTAATACTTCAGAAAGCTTTTTATTCTTCAATAAATAATCAGTCGAGATCATTTTCGAACTACTATTTGGTGAAACAACCATTTCTTTAGATGTTTTCAAAATGGCTGCACCTGTAGATTGATCCAGGAGATTCCATGCAATTTCTACACCCACCTCTGAATCATACTGCTCCATTATTTTCGCAATTTTCCCAGCAGTATTTGACAAACCCTTTTTGGTCTGATCTGAATGATATTGTTGAAAGTACTCCAGCAGCATCACAGTTAAGATAAATAAGACGATAGAAATTAGCAGTAAAAAAGTAAACCACAGTTTAAATACTACACTTCTCCAAAACATCATCCATTGTTAACCTCAAACTTGTATCCTACTCCCCAAACTGTTACAATCATGGCTGCCGCATCTTCTGACACTTTATTTAATTTTTCTCTTAGACGCTTTACATGTGTGTCAACTGTACGCAAATCCCCAAAAAACTCATAGTGCCATACTTCTTTTAATAAAAGTTCTCTGTCGAAAACTTTATCAGGAGATCGGGCTAAGAAATGTAAAAGTTCATATTCTTTCGGAGTTAAGCTTACTTCTTTTCCTTCTGCAAGTACTCGATGTGCATCATGATCAATTGTTAAAGCTGGAAATACTATAACATCTTTAGAACCATTATCGCTTTGTACAAAAGAAGCAGCTGCTGATCTTCTAAGCAATGCTTTTACTCTTAAAACAACTTCTCTTGGACTAAACGGCTTTACAATATAATCATCTGTCCCTACCTCAAAACCTTGTACACGATTTATTTCTTCCCCTTTAGCCGTTAACATGATAACTGGAGTTGCTTTTTTTTCTCTTAATTCTTTGCAAACTTCCATGCCATCTTTCTCAGGCATCATAAGATCCAAGAGTATAACATCATAATCTGTTTCGAGTGCTTTTGTTAAAGCAATGTTACCATCTTCTGCTTCTTCTACTATAAAGTCTTCTCTTTCTAAGTACATTTTCAACAAACGTCTAATTCTTTCTTCATCATCCACTACTAATATTTTCATTTCCTTTTCCATCATAATATCCTCCTATACAAAATACCTATCACTATTTCGATAGACACATGTCTTATGATTCAAATACGCTGCTACCAAGAGGTTGCAAAAAGGTCCTTCCATTTAAGCTTATCCTTATTTACTAAGCATAAGCATGGAGACCAACCATTATTAAATTTACTGCAATTAAATTAAACATAATTATAATAAAACCAATAACAACAAGCCATGCGGACTTTTCTCCTTGCCAGTCTTTTGTTAATCGCAAATGAAGAAAAGCCGCATAAAACAACCAAGTAATAAGCGCCCAAACTTCCTTTGGATCCCAATTCCAAAATCTCGACCAGGCAATTTGCGCCCAAATCATAGCGAAGATTAATGCACCTAATGTAAAAACAGGAAAACCAATTAAAACAGACCGATAACTTATTTCATCCAATAATTCCAGAGATATATTTTTTACAACAGGTTTTAAAATGGAGCCAATCCTTTTTTTACAGATTAATCGCAATGTAAAGTAAATAAAACATCCTGCAATCAAGGATAATAGCATACTATTTAATTTACTGCTGTTTAATGGTTCAGTAACGGTTAAAATGGAATGTATTCCATCATTTCCTGTTATTTGATCAGCAGGACCAATTACAGCTGGCAAATGATAATTCATTTCGTTTTTTTGACCGTCTTTTCCTATCCACTGCAACGTTTCTTTATAGTCAGCAGCAGAAAAAAGAATCGATAAAAGAATAAATCCTATCAAGGAGCAGAATAAGAAGATGATCCACTCAATTCCTTTTGTGCTTTTTATCGGCTTCTTATCGTCCGTGTTTTTTAACAAATAAATAAATCCTGCAACAAAGCTAATGGATAATATCCCTTCCCCAAGTGCAGCTGTTATAACATGAATTTGCAGCCAAGAGCTCTGCAGTGCAGGTATTAACGGTACAACGTCATTAGGAAACATATTTGCATATGCAATCAGTATGATGACAAGCGGCAATGTAACCAAGCCCAATGCAGGCGTCCGATACATTTTGCTAAGCAATATAAAAGCAGCAGCTACAGCTAATGAAAAAAAACAAATAAACTCGAACAAATTGCTTACGGGCGCATGTCCGGATGCAGCCCACCTCAGCACAAAATAAGCAAAATGACTAAAAAATGCAATTACTGCAACAACCATTCCTATTTTTGCTGATGTATTATAATGCCGTTTTTGCTCCTTTTTTTTCTGTTTTATACCTCCAGCAAATAAAATGGTTGCAATGAAATACAGGAGGAAAGCTGCATATAGAAAATTACTGCTTATGTTTACCATCTGCTCTTTCCTCCTGTCTACTTAATATTTTTTGATCATTGATATTTTTTTCCATAAGTTCATCCGATTTATATGCAAATAAAAACGATAACTCTCGTTTTAACGCAAACCAATTTTTATTCGTATGGGCAGCAACCCGTATTTCATTGCCGTGCTTTTGAAGCCATATTCTTCGATGATTCCAATATGAACCTTGTATGACACCAATCATAAAAATAATTCCGCCTGCAAACAGAATAGGCAGCATTGGATCTTTTCTTACAGTTAATGCCGAAACATTTCTTGTATGCACATCCTCTAATTTAATATTCCACTTATTATTTTTACTTGATGCTATCGTTTGGTTTAAAGTGGCAAAAAAACGCTCTTTATTCTGGTTATTTTTATGGCTGATTTCCAGAATAAAAGCAGGATTATTCGGAATTTTGGATTTGGTTGAAGGTTTGCCATCCTCATTAAGGGAAACGTCGGGATAATATTCCAACAACTTTATCTTTATATCCTTATTTAAAGGAATACTGCTTTCTGGATTGTCTAAATGAATTTGTATATCTCCAAGCTTTCTTTTCGATTCATTGTCGGTTATTGCAAAACGGACATGGGAAAATTCATTTAGTTTATAATCCCCTTGATAGATGGCGTACTCGTTGAATTGGAGTGGTTCATTGACTTTAATATTGGCATCTTTTATTTTTTTTAGTTCTGTTTTCTCTCCAGCAACTGCGTTAGAATCGGATTGAAACAAAGTAACATTAGTTTGAAAGTTTTTAGCCATCACCTTTCTATTTTCCAATGCTTTCTGAAAGACTTTATTTTCTTTTTTTTTGTCGTAGACTTCTATCTTAAATATATTATTTTTCAAATAATATAATCCATCTGTACCGGGGATTTGTTTCGTTTGCCCATCTCTTATCCACATTACTTCATTAACATATAATCCTGGAACAAAACGCAACATCGCACCAAATAAAAAAAGAATCAAACCTGCATGATTTATATAAGGACCCCATCTCGAAAACCGTCCTTTTTCAGCTAAGACATATTGTTTATCTTTTTTTACATGGTACCGCAATTGACGCAGCTTCTCCTCCAATTGATTATCAGCACTTACGGGGATTCGGAAAAAAATCCGCTGATTGTAATAAAAACTGGGGTGTTTTTTCACATGCTGATTTTTTAATGCACGGTATAATGGAAAAAAACGGTCAAAACTTGCTATGATTAAGGAAAAACTCAAACAAAAAATTAGCAGAAGATACCACCAAGATTGATACAAATTAGCAAAACCAATGTAATAGTACGCACTGCCAAACCATCCATATGTATCCTTGTAATAATCATTTGCCGGTATCCCTGGCGGAATATAACTTTCTTGTGGCAATATCGTTCCTACGATGGATGCAAGAAGTAAAATTATTATAAAGCTCACACCAATTTTAACGGAAGAAAAAAAATTCCATACTTTATCGATTAAGTTCTTTTTATACGTTTGAGATCGGCGCGCACTTCCCTCATACCTCATATCTACTTTTTCTGTATCATTTTCTTTTAAAATTCGTCCGCATGCAACACATAATTCCGTCCCATACGGATTGCTGTTTCCACAGCTGCAATTTATTTTTTTCATTTAATAGTCACCTAAAAATCAAGGTTTTATTTTCTCCATCATGAGCTGCATCTTCTTTTCTGTTAATTCCCCTGTATAAATTTCCTTTATTGCTCCTTCTTTATCAATTAAAAATGTAACAGGAAGCGGATTAATGGAAAATGCCTCTTGAACCTCATCTTCTGAATCAATCATGATTGGAAAAGTTAATTGATATGGCTCTATAAATCTATTGACTGCAATTGGAGATTCACCAACATTAATAGATAATACTTGTACGCCTTTATTTTTATAATCAGCGTATAAATTATTTATTGCTGGCATTTCTTTCTCACATGATTTGCACCATGTAGCCCAAAAGTTCAAGAATACTCCTTGCCCTTTATAATTCGACAGCTTTTGCTGCTCACCATTTTGATCAACAAGCACAAAATCTGGAGCTTGTTTTCCTGCTTGAACTTTACCAGTGTGTTGATTGGTGAAACTCATGTATATCGCATAAACAGCTGCAGTTAATAATAAAAGTAAAATAACTGCCCGAAGCAGTATACGTTTCTTTTTCATGCAAGCCTCCCATCAGAAAAGCGCAAGCTTCATGATTATTGCCGGACGGACTGGCCGATTAAGTGTGCAGAAAAAGTAAATCGGCTAATCGCCCAAGGCATTATATCTTCGTCGATTGGCTAGCATCCTTCCAGTCTGTGACAACATCGGCACTCGTATATCCAGTTCTTCAGAGCTAGACAGTTGCCTAATTATATATAAAAACCTTGTAAATTAGGAATCTTAGCCACTATTATACCATTTATATGTTGTAGATATTGTAATCTCATCCATTCATCTGTGAATGTTTTATGAATTTTTTTAAAGAAAATTTGATCTATCTTTAACCAAAGATGGATGTCTAAGCTACTCCATCTAAAACTCGCAAGTCAAGACTTGTCCTTATTTTTTCTTGCTAGCCTCAGTACGAAGTAATTTCACTTCGTGCGCAGTTAACTCTCTCGCATCACCTGGCTGTAATCCATTTAAATTTAAAAAAGCATATCTTTCCCTTTTTAATTTCATAACAGGTGTACCGACTGCCTCAAACATTCTTCTAACTTGGCGATTTCTTCCTTCATGGATTTTCAGTTCAATAATCGACGTCCCTTTTTTCTTATCTAACGATAAAAGCTTTACTTTTGCCGGTGCTGTTTTACCGTCTTCTAAAACAATTCCTCTTTCTAGCTGCTTTAGCTTCTCTCTAGCGGGAATGCCTTTTACTTTTGCAACATACACTTTTTCGATTTCGCCTTTTGGATGCATCATTAAATTAGCAAATTCGCCGTCATTTGTTAATAAAATCAATCCTGATGTATCATAATCTAGACGGCCAATTGGATAAATTCTAGCTTGAATTTCAGAAAAGAAATCTGTTACTACTTTTCTGCCTTTATCATCATTCACGCTGGATATAACGCCTCTTGGCTTATAAAGGATAAAGTAAACAGGTTCTTCTCTTTCCACAGGTATTCCATTCACTTCCACTTTGTCTGAAGGGCTTACTTTTACCCCAAGTTCTTTTACCGTAACACCGTTCACTTTCACTTTTCCTTCTATTATTAACTCTTCTGCTTTTCTTCTCGATGCAAATCCTGCATGCGCTATTACTTTTTGTAATCTTTCCATCTATTGTCACCTCTAAGTTTTTTCCATTGTTTTTGTCTTTTTTATTCTAGAAGAAAGCTGCTCTTGCTTTCTTTTATCTACTTTAATAGAACAATTCAATCTAAAAACAAATTTTTCTTTACCCTTTTGAATTATGACATAAATTAATGAATTTTCAAAGAAAGTCTTTCAATCTCCAGCATAATACATGATATTTTACTAAAAAACTGCCTTAGAAAAATGTAACCCTAAAAAACACTACAAGTTTTGTAGTGTCTAGGGTTTAGACAAAGTATCAATTGCACAAACTGCAAGTTGTTCGAAAACTTTTGTATTTTGAGGCGTGAATACTTGGGAGGAGCGCAGTTGCCATGGTTAAGTAATGAACATCCGAGTAAGACGAGCAACAAAGAATTCGAGCGTTTGTCGACAGCCTGAACACTTTAAGTTTTGTAGTATTCGTATTAGGCTTCCTTTCCTATTTCCCAAAAAACAAGGTAACAACGATAATAGCTGCAATAAAACCGACAAGATCTGCTAATAGTCCAACTTTTAAAGCATCTCCCATTTTTTTAATGCCAATTGCACCAAAATAAACGGTAAGCACATAAAACGTCGTATCTGTGCTGCCTTGAATGGTGGCAGCAAGTCTGCCAATATAGGAATCGGGCCCATAAGTTGCGATTAAATCACTGGTCATGCCAAGAGCAGCATTTCCAGAAATCGGCCGTATAATGGCAAGAGGAGCCACTTCAGAAGGGATACCTAAATAAATTAATACTGGCTTTAAGAATCCCATAAAGTATTCTAATGCTCCTGAAGCTCGAAAAACCGATATAGCGACAAGCATGCCAATTAAAAAAGGAATAATCGAAAAAGCAATGTTTATCCCTTCTTTTCCTCCTTCCACAAAACTCTCATATGTGGGAACCCGCTTATAGGTTCCATACAATAAAATAAATCCAATAAGGGAAGGAATCAGCCATAATGATAGAAGTGAAACAAATTCCATTCTTATTCACCCTTTTTTATTCTTCTGTAATAAAAAAATCGATCAATTAATATTCCGCTAATGGCAGAAAAAATCGTAGCAATTAATGTAGGACCTACAATATCAGTAGGAGATGATGCATGATAATTCATTCTAATCGCAATAACAGTAGTCGGTATTAGTGTAATGCTCGAAGTATTAACCGCAAGAAACGTAATCATGCTGTTGCTTGCTGTATTTTTCCCGCCATTTAATTTTTTCAGCTCTTCCATCGCTTTTATGCCCAGGGGAGTTGCAGCATTTCCAAGCCCAAACAGATTGGCCATCATATTGGATAAAATATACCCCATTGCAGGATGATCTTTTGGCACTTCAGGAAATAATTTTACAACAAACGGTCTAAAAAGATTCGTTAGTTTTCTTAATAAACCTGCCTGTTCTGCAATCTTCATCATTCCTAGCCAAAAAACCAATACACTTATTAACCCGATACAAATAGTGACAGCTTCCTTTGCGCCTGAAAATACTGCTTTATTCACTTCATCAATTGTTCCATTAATCATCGCAAATACAATTCCAATGACGGTAAGGAGCACCCATATGATATTAACCATCGCTGCCCACACCATTAATCGCAATAAACATTTGTTTAAAGTACTCAAAAAAAGATTTTGATTGCTTATTAGAATGCTTGTAATAGATTGGAATCGTATCTACTATCTTATGATCAAAATATACTTGTACCTGTCCTACTGTATCAGGGACTTTCCTTTTATTTTTTTTCCATTCTTTTTTTATCGTGGCAAGTTTATATTCTATTTCAATTAAATTCTTTTCGGCAGAAGCAACAGGGTATTGAAATCCGTGTTTGATATAAACTTTATTTTTATAAAAATCATTATCTATATCTTCCAATTTTCCTTTTTCGATTATTCGAGTCAATTGATATTTTTTGAACGAGGATTCAAACATATTAATGTGATCATCCCAATCATCCGGATCATTTAACGTTACGGCAATCAACTCTAAACCATCTTTTTCAGCCGTGCTGACTAGGGTTCTTTTTGCCCTTTTCGTATAGCCTGTTTTTCCACCAGTTGAATAGTCATAAAGCTCTGTTAATAGACGATTTTTATTTTTCCATATTCTGTCCCACTCTTCAGAAGGATTATTCGAAGTATATTTTTTCGTTCCTGCAATTTTTTTATATGTATCATTGTTCATTGCATAACGTGTTAAAAGCGCCATATCATATGCCGTTGAATAATGGTTTTCATGATCATCAAGTCCGTGTGGATTAGCAAAATGCGTGTTGTTCATGCCTATTTCCTGTGCTTTTTGATTCATTAAATAGACAAAACCATCTACACTTCCACCAACAAACTCTGCAATTGCAACTGCTGCATCATTGCCAGAACGAAGCATTAGCCCATATACTAAATCCTTCAATGAAATTTTTTCGCCAGCTTTTAAATAGATCGAAGAACCTTCCGCTGTCACTGCATTTTCACTTATTGTGACTTTTTTATCTAAATTTCCAGATTCAATTGCTAGAATAGCCGTCATTATCTTTGTGATGCTTGCAATTCTTCTTTTTGTATACGCGTCTTTTTCATATAATACTCTTCCTGACTTTTGTTCCATCAATACTGCACTATTGGCACTTACATATATTTCTGCTTGTGTTGTTTGAGGAACAGCTAGCATTAAAATGGAAATAATAAGGGAGAATAGAATGTTTTTTTTTAATTTCATTTAACACTACCTCGTCTCCTTAAGTGGTTTGTACATGTTTATGCAGGACAAGTTGGCTTATGACAATAATGCTAAAACTTATGAAGAAAAGTGGGAAGCGCCTGTTTCATTACGAACTAAACCTCTACACCTACCTTTCTGCCAAAAAAAATGCCAATCTCCAAAACTGGGATGATTGGCTCTGCTGCAGATTATTATTCGAATGTTAATAAGGTCTCCATTTTAATTCGCTTGCTTTCAAAAATCGTTGTTCTACGTCCTTCCAATTCACAATATTCCACCAGTTTTGAATATAGTCTGCTTTTTTATTTTTATATTGCAGGTAATAAGCATGTTCCCAAACATCGAGCACCAAGAGCGGAACCGTATCCCATTGCGTTAGAAGCATATGTCTTTCTGATTGAAGAATTTCTAAATGCCTTGCTCTGGGAGACCATACAAGTATCGCCCAGCCTACCCCTTCCACTGCATTGGCTGCTTCCGTAAAATGTTTTTTAAATGCTTCATAACTGCCAAAATATTTTTTTATTGCTTCTAATAAAGCACCACTCGGCGACCCGCCTCCTTTTGGACTCATATTATTCCAAAAAATGGTGTGCAAGTAATGACCAGAACCGTGAAAGGCAAGTTCTCGAGACCAATGTTTTACCAATTCATAATTCCCGTCTTTTCTTGCCTTCGCTAACATTAATTCCGCTTTATTTAAACCGTCAACATATGATTGATGATGTTTTGTATGATGCAGCTTCATAATTTCTGTTTGAATATATGGCTCCAATGCATCATAACCATAAGGCAATTTCGGCAAAACATGTTTGCCTGCTGGCACAATCGGCTCATTCATATAAATAGTCCCTAAATTTTGCCGCTCTGAAAAGTATCGTTCCATTTTTTCATGAAGTTCTTCTGCCTCATGCTGAATTTTAATTAATTCATCCGTATCTAATGGCTTTCGCTGCACATTATCCATTAAAGCGGAAAATTTATCAAGATTCTTCCAAATCCTCTCGTCCTTTTGCACCTGTTCCGATTCTAATAATTTTTTTAACTGTTGATTCCACATTAACACTTCTTTCACATATTCATTGTAGCTGCTCATCTATCAATTAACCCCATTTCATCAAAATATCCTCCTTAAATGGTATGATTAATCGTGCTGGAACATGTTATTTTTACAAAAACAGGAACAGTGAATACAGCTGCATTTCTACTTCTTTAGAGGAGGGTGCCAAATTAACAGCCTTATCTTTCCCATCAAATGGAGCATGCTATTTGCTGTCTCAATAAGAACATGAATAGCTTCTACGACATACTTTCATTCGAGTTGAATAAATATTATAACAAACAAAAAAAGACAATAAAAAGAAATGATTCCTTTTATTGCTCTCCTTAAATTCACACAGTTATTCTTCTATTTTTTGTTGAAATGTTTCAAAAAACAAATCAGCTTCTTCTTGGTTGTATTCTTCTTCTTTATCCGCAAGGGGAGGAAGCTCTTTTAAATCCCTTAAACCAAAATGGTCTAAAAACTCTTTTGTTGTTCCATATAGTATCGCTCTTCCCGCACCTTCCGCCCTTCCTACTTCCTTAATCAGGGCTTTAGCCGCTAGCGTATGTAGCGGCCGTTCTGTTTTTACTCCTCTAACCTCCTCAATCTCTGCACGGGTTATCGGCTGTCTGTATGCAATAATCGCTAATGTTTCTAAGGCTGCTTGAGACAATGTAGAAGCATGGGGAGATTCTACTAATTTTTTCAAATACATAGAATGCTCTTTTTTTGTGGCAAACTGATACGTTCCTGCTATTTCAATAATCGCAATGCCTCGATTTGGATCCTTTGCATAATCATCTTTCATCTGCTGAAGGATATTTTCTGCTTCTCCATTTTCAATTGATAGTACATGTGTTAATTGCTTTACTGTAAGTCCCTCATCTCCAGCTGCAAACAGTAGACTTTCGATGATTCCTTTCCATTTATTCACTTTCAATTCCTGCTTCAACTTCCTTTCCAATAACAAAAATATTTGCAAAGTTTTGTTCTTGCTCTACAAATATCTGCTGGCGTTTCATTAGTTCTAAAATCGCTAAAAACGTAACGACAATATGTGTTTTATCATGAATAGGAAAAAGATCTTCAAAAAATATTCTCCCTTTTTTGCCGCGTACAAAATGTAAAATTTCATTGATTCTATTTTCAATCGGAATTTCTTGCCTCGTAATTTTAGTTGCTAACGGAGCTTGCATTTTTTTTCTTTTTATGAGTTTTTGAAAAGCCGCAAGCATATCATATAAAGTGACATCCAATTCCTTTTTGGAAGCCTCTTCTACTTCAGCAGCATAATCTGATAAATCACTTGGCGGTTTTGTAAAAATTAAACCACGTTCCTGCTCCATTGCTTTTAAATCACCGGCTGCTTCTTTAAATTTTCGATATTCCACTAATCTTTCGATTAATTCATCTCTCGAGTCTTCTTCTGGTTCCATCATTAATTCTTCATCAAATAGTTCTTCATCATGTTTAGGCAATAACATTTTGCTTTTAATAGCAAGCAGTGTTGCAGCCATTACTAGAAATTCGCTGGCAATATCCAGTTCTAGTTCTGTCATCGCATGAATATACCCCAAGTACTGTTCTGTAATTTCCGCCACATTTATATCATATATATCTATTTCCAATTTATTAATTAAATGAAGAAGCAAATCCAAAGGTCCTTCAAAACTATCAATTTTCACATTATACTGCATTAATCTCACCAAAATCCTAATAAAATTGCTTTATTGCTGTCAAAAGCATGCTAGTACTAGTATAGTTGATTTAAAAGCGTTATCCAACAGAAAAATAATTCAAATACATTGGAAAACAAATATTTTACTGTTACGAAAGAATTTGCCCGCTTAAAACAACTATATTAAGTTGAATAAGAAAACAATAACCGTTATTCTTTTTAAAATGGGAAAGAATATCTTTGGTTCAGGTGTCACAAACGCTTGTTTCCTTTATCACTATCATTTTTTTGAGAATTATTACCAGTTAATTAACCTAGGACCTAATATATCGTTATATATTCTATTTTTCTTAATTAAAAACGAAAGAAAGTGTGAACTTATATGTATCCAAAACCTTATCTTCTTTATTTAGTGCATTTTCATGCCGATAGAGATTATTTTGAATGTCATGAAATATTGGAGGAGTATTGGAAAGAAGTTGATGCCGCAAATAAACAATCCATATGGGTTGCTTTTATCTTATTAGCCGTTTCCTGCTACCACCATAGAAGAGGGAATTTTGCCGGAGCAAGCAAAACATTAAAAAAAAGTTATTCTCTTTTTAAACAGAATCAAAACGATGTTCCTTCTTTTGGTCTGGATCCATCTTTATTATTCTCCTTGCTCGATGGAATGATTGCGAATATCAAAAACAAAACAGCATACGAAATGATGTATCTTCCTATCCAAGATCATAATTTAGAAAAACAGTGCCAAGAATTATGCAGTGAATTAGGTCTATGTTGGAAACAAACCAAAACTGCAGTTTATGATATTATTCACCGGCATCTTACAAGAGATCGAAGTATGGTCATAAAAGAAAGAGATGCAGCAAAAGAGGCAAAAAAACGCAAGGAATAATTACGATTGTACCAAAATTCGTTAATATGCGTTCCATTACAGGGTGGTTAGAAACATTTCATTCATCAAAATTTCACGATAAGTATTTGTCCTTCATACATCGTAATGAGGGACTTTTTTCTTTTATTGATCTCTTTTTGTTCTACTCAGGCTTTCCCATTCTGTTTAGTTCATCACAAACATATTTCGTTTTTAAGAACAAAAGCGCAAGCGCCTTGACCATCGCCGTACAAACTGGCCGATTAACTACGCCACGGCCTTATGTCTTCATCGGCACTTGTACATCCTTATACTTCGGAAGGGCATCGACTGAGATAAGACGAACCTTCTATCATGGCGATTTCCCCCTGATGGTTAGTTGAGTCGATCAGGTTTTTACGGGCAGTTTTTTCACCTACTTCACAATTCTTAGGCGATACCTTACTGCCCGTTATAACGTGATAAAGGAAACACGATAAGCGCTGGCCGATTAAGTACGCAAAAGAGGAAAATCGACTAAATACGCAACGTCCTGTTGCAACGTCGATTGACCCGCATCCTGCGAGCCTGTTGCAACATCGGCACTAGTACATCCTGTACGTCGGAGTTGGACGCGGACCATACTGCTAAGTTATCCACAACTCAATTTCGTTTATAATTTCCTAGACAGTAAAAAATGCACAGGAGTTTTCAAAGCTGAATCTCTTGTGCATCGCGTTATTCTTCTAATTTTTTATCATCAAAAGTAAATCCATATCTCCTGGACCAGCGAGATCTGTCATTTTACGAATTCATATTTTCTTTTTCCGCTAAATCATTGCATTTGGATAAAAAGGCTAGGGTTAATGCATTTGCTTCTATGTTTTTATTTGGATACATCTCTTTTATTCCTGATACCATCGCTTTTCCGACGCCTTGGTAACGATGTGATGGATTAACGGAAATATGTTGAATTTGGATCGTATTTTCGTCTGCAAAAACGATTCCGATTAAACCAATTATATCTTCCTCTTCTTTCCATAACAAAAGCTGCCATTTATCATTTGATTCATATTCTTTAATAGTTTGCTGCAGCACTTTTAAATCTTTTTCAGCTGGCATAAAAGATAGAAGACCCATGGCAATTTTTTCAAATGTTTTCTTATATCGAATAATCATTAATATCCCTCATTATTATTAAAACATATTTACTTAGTATTTTTTCCATTTTACAAATATCCCAAACAAGTTTAAGCATAATATATCATATAATATCTTACTTTGACGAATAATGTTATTTCTTTTATCATACATAAATTATCACTACACTTCAATCATTATGTTATATCTCTATCGTTGAAGCAGTAATTAAAGGAAAAAAAGTATTAGACTTCTTGATTCGTTTAAAAAAGCACTTTCCCTTGTTATCACAGTATAATAGTTTCATTCCATATATTAGTATGCTAATAAAGCCGAATAAGCTACTTTTTCCATTGTTATTTCTATTTTTTTTTTTCAAAAAACGAGCCCTTTTTATAGCAGCATATTTCAAGCAAAAAAAACTAAGTGCAGTTATTACACTTAGTTTTTAATCGCAACCGTTTCTTCTAATGGCAAATCCAGTTTAATAAGATCTTCATACGATTCTCTTTTTACAACAAGTGTTGCTTTTTTATTTTCTACAAAAACAACTGGAGGTCTCGGAATTCTATTATAATTATTTGCCATGGAATAGCCATAAGCTCCAGTACAAAATACGGCTAACACATCTTCATCATTCGCTTTAGGCAGTGGAAGATCCCAAATGAGCATATCACCAGATTCGCAGCATTTTCCTGCGATTGAAACAATTTCATCTGTTTTATGCAGTGGTTTATTCGCTAATACAGCTTCATATTTTGCTTGATATAAAGATGGGCGTATATTATCCGTCATGCCTCCGTCAATAGCTAAATAATTACGAACATTTGGCACTTCTTTACGAGAACCGATTTTATAAAGAGTAGTGCCTGCATCCCCAACTAATGATCTTCCCGGTTCAATCCAAATCTCAGGCATGTTCATTTGGTTGGCTTCTACTTGCTTCTGCACTTCTTTAATAATCACTTCCACATATTCAGAAGGCTGGATTGGCTGGTCTTCATTTGTATATCGAATCCCAAAACCTCCGCCAAGATTTAGGACTTTCGTTTCAAATCCATGGTTTTGCTGCCATGTTTTCAAATGATCGATAATTTTTTTGGCTGCAAGTACAAACCCTGTTGTTTCAAAAATTTGTGAACCAATATGACAATGCAATCCTAATACTTGCAGCCAAGGAGATTCCATTCCTTTTAATAAAGCTTCTTCTGCTTGGCCGTTTTGCAAGTCAAAACCAAATTTGGAATCTTCTTGGCCAGTTAATATATAATCATGCGTATGTGCTTCAATACCTGGTGTAACACGTAATAAAATATTCATTTTTACTTGTTTGCTTTGACATAATTCATTAAGTAATTGCAACTCGTAAAAGTTATCCACCACAATACAGCCAATTTGATGGTCAATTGCCATCAATAGTTCTTCACGGCTTTTATTATTACCATGAAAATGGATGCGCTCAACTGGAAAATTAGCAGCAAGAGCTGTATATAGTTCTCCACCCGATACAACATCAAGCGATAAGCCCTCTTTCTCAGCAAGCTGAACCATTGCAATGGTTGAGAAAGCTTTGCTGGCATAAGCGACTTGTGCGGTAACCCCCATTTTTTCAAATGTTTGTTTAAAGCCTCTTGCTCTTTCACGAATCAATGCAACATCATATACATATAAAGGAGTTCCAAATTTTTCGACTAAATGTAATGTGTCTACTCCGCCTATTTCTAAATTACCATGTTCATTTACAGTAGATGTTCCATAATAATGCATCTTTTCCCCTCTATTCTTCTATTAATATCAAAATGAGCACTCCCCAACTATCTTAAAATAGAGGAAGAACCACTCTTATTTTTACCATTTACTGTTTCTTCTAAATTAAAAAGACAGCTTTCATTTAAGAGAGCTGTCTTTTATGTCCATTTTTTATAACAGCCCACTTAATTAGACAAATGTATCATAAATTACTGTATTTCTCAATCCTCTTTTTATTCGTTAGGCTGTTTATATCGATTTTGAGGATGCAAATGGCTTGGTCTTATTTTACTGCTTGGAACTGTTCTACGGACAATAATTTGGGCAAGCGCTTTTGGATAAAAAGGGATAAACGGCCATAAATATGGTACATTGAGTGTTCGAATATTGATTAGAAATAAAAGATATAAAGTACTTCCTATTATAAAACCTGGTGTATGGAAAAACGCCACCACTATTAATAAGACTAAGCGAACTATTTTATTGGCAATACCCAACTCATAACTCGGCGTCGCAAAATTTCCTATTGCTGCAACTGAAACATAGAGAATGACTTCTGGAACAAACAACCCAACATCAATGGCTATTTGGCCAATCAATACAGCTGCTATTAATCCCATTGCAGTTGATAATGGGGTTGGCGTATGGATGGCTGCAATCCTCAAAAATTCCAATCCGAGATCGGCAATAAAGAGCTGAACAACAATTGGTATATTTGTCCGTTCATTCGGTCCAATAAAAGCCAAATGTTCCGGCAGCAAGGAAGGTTCCAATGTGACTAAAAACCATAATGGCAAAAAAAACAAGGAGGCTAAGACGCCAATAAAACGAATCCAGCGAATAAACGTTCCTACTATTGGTGATTGACGATACTCTTCCGCATGCTGCAAATGGTGAAAAAAAGTGGCTGGGGTAATAATGACACTGGGAGAGGTATCGACATATATGATAACATGTCCTTCTAGTATATGGGTTGCCGCAACATCTGCCCTCTCTGTATATCTTATCAAAGGATAGGGATTATATCCTTGTTTTAATAGAAATTCTTCAACCGATTTGTCTGCCATTGTAATTCCATCTGCTTCTATCGCATGAAGCTCTTTTCTAATAATATCGACCAAATCGGGATCAGCGACATCTTCTAAATATCCTATAGCAATATCCGTTTTTGATCGTTCTCCTACTTTCATTATTTCAAACCGCAGTCTTTCATCACGAATTCTTCGTCTTGTAATAGCTGTATTGATAATAATATTTTCTACGAAGCCATCTCTTGAACCTCTTACTACTTTTTCTGTATCTGGTTCTTGGGGAGTTCTTCCTGGATAGCTTCTTACATCTACTGCAAAGCCAGTTCCATATCCATCTACAACAATTACAATCAGTCCGGAAAGCACTTGATCGACAAGCTCATCCATTGTTTTTATTGGCTGAACAGACTGATTGACAAGTTGATTTTCCACCAGGTCAAAAATATTGCTGCCTTGTTTTTGTCTATCGGTATCATTCAGAAAAAGCAGATGCTCTAACAGTTCCGCTATTAATACACTATCACATAACCCATTTACATAATATAATTGGATATCTTTTTTTAAGACCTTCAGTTTTCGAACACCTAAATCAAAGCTAGTTCCTAAACCTACACGATCCTTCATATATTTTTCAACTAACTCTATATCATCATATATATGGACCATATTTTTGTTCTGCTTTTCCATTATTAAATCCACTTCTTTCTAGTATATATTCCACTGCTGCTTTTGTAATCGGAGCCCCTTTTTCAAATGCATCCTTTTTGCCCATTTTTCCGATATCGCCAATGCCAACTACCAAAGGTAATTTTAATTCATCTAAGTTATATACGGTATCTCCATTCAAGCGGCCAATCTCATTTTCTGCTATTCCGTATTTATCCACACCATATGGCGTCAATTCTCCGTTTTGATCAATGCTGACATGAATTCTCGTCCACTCTTCTCTTCTTGTTCTGCTTGCCACTGCAATAACGCCAAGGATTTCAACATCTTTATGTGCGGCTATGTATCTTAATGTTGTTTCTCCAGCTCCTTCTCCAACAAAACCGCTATCATCGACCATTACTAACACAGGATCTTTTTTTGCTTTTTTTATCATTTGGATCACTTCTGATCCTGTATGACAACTGGGATTGCCAAAAGACATCGAAATGCATCTTCCACCAACCTCTTTTGCGACTACTTCAACAGCACGTCTAGCATACTCGTCGCCATCCGTAATTAAGATCACTTTTCTCCTTTTTCCCATTTTTTATACTCCCTTTCTTGTTTGTCCGGTTAATAGCAAGACACTTATGGAATAAAGTACATCCAATGAAACAAGGAGCCGAAAATTTTACCAAATACTATCGCCATCATTAATATTAATAAACGATCATCAATTCCAATCCTTTTTGCTAATAAAGGAAAAACATTTAATACTTCTGTTAATGCAGCTGCAATCATTCCGATATAAATTCCTCCAGCTAATCCTATTATGATCAGTAGAAAAGGAGGCAAAGAAAAAGTTGATTCTCGTAAAAAAGCAAAAGTACCACAAACTGCGCCAAAAACTACAGACCATTCGTATGCATGGATTTTACTTACTGTTTTCGTTAATTGCGTCAGCCGGGGGATAATGCCAAAAACAGTTAAAAATGCCACATATCCAGCGCCAACTGTAGTACCCCAAGCCAAACCAATAAAAATAATCAGCAGAATACTAATGATCATCCAGTTTTTTCATGCTTTCTTTATTTTCATGCATAATGACATACTGATCTAATGATTGCTGGTAATTAAATACTTCCACCTCAAGAGGACTTGGCTCTTCATTTAAACGCTTTTTAAAAACATGATTAAAGAAAATAATCATTCCCAGGCCTAAGCCGATCGAATATGGAATTTGAAATAGAAGTGGTTTTTCGACCTTTTTGCCTGTTATCATCGTATATAAACGCTGATGAACATATTGCATGCTTACATCTTCATGAAAATTCATAATAGTTAATGCTGAACCGATAAATAAAAGCAGCCAGATTAAAATAAATAATGGTAGCGACACACCTTTTTTCTTGTATATCACTTCAATTATTGTTTGAGCTGGACCAATCAGTTGAATTTCAATCTCATCGCTGATTGACCTAATTTTTTTTATTACTTGAGTACTGTCAATGATGATAATATTTCGGTCTTTTTCGGAAATTTCATATATGCAAGCATCTTGAAGGGTTTCTACTAAAGAATTTGCGGCAACAATTTGTGCGAGATCTTTTAACATTACTTTGTCACGTAATTTTTTTTGAATGCGATGCCTCATTCGTATATAAACAATCTCTCCCATTTCGATAACCCTCCCTACACTTTTGTCATCCTTTTAAAGGTAGTATTTGTTAAGAAAGCAAAATATATGATATCCAATTCAATGGAAAATTTTCCAAGGTCAAAAGAGCAAGCACTCCATTTATCATTTTTCAGCAAAAAAAAAGCAATTGGACGTCTGATCCATTTGCTTAAGCGTATATTTACATTGTTAAAAGTAATGTGATTGTAGACTTTTTGAAGTGAACTCTGTGAAAAGCATCTACATAAGATGAGCAACGCAGAAAGTCAATATTTTTTCACCTTTCTAAAGCTAGTCCATCTGCTCTTTCATCTGCTTCAAAATCTTCTTCTCCAACCTGGAAACCTGGACTTGAGATATTCCAAGCCTTTCGGCAACCTCTGATTGCGTTTGATCTTTATAGTACCTTAAATAAACAATCAAGCGCTCTCTTTCATCTAATTCTCTTATTGCTTCTTGCAGTGCAATTTTATCAAACCATTTCCCTTCATTTCCATCATCTATCTGATCTAAAAGTGTAATAGGATCTCCATCATTTTCATATACTGTTTCATGAATGGAAGAGGGCGTTCTTGCTGCCTCTTGAGCCAGAACGATATCTTCTGGCGGAATCTCCAGATATTCGGAAAGTTCACCAACTGTTGGTGTTCTTCCATATTGCTTAGAAAGTTCATCTTTTGCTTTTCGAATTTTATTGCTTAATTCTTTTAGAGACCTGCTCACTTTCACCGTTCCATCATCTCGAATAAAACGCTGAATTTCGCCAATAATCATTGGAACAGCATAAGTAGAAAATTTAACATCATAGCTTAAATCAAATTTATCCACTGACTTCAACAAACCAATACAGCCAATTTGGAAAAGATCATCCGGATCATACCCTCTGTTTAAAAACCGCTGGACAACAGACCAGACAAGACGCATATTTTTTTGGACAATGGTATCTCTTGCAGTCTGATCCCCATCCTGGCTCTGCTTTATTAATTCTTTTACCTCGTGATCTTTTAAATACGTATCTTTTTTGTCTTTTTTTACCTCCACATCCATAGACAATTCTCCTTAATTGCTTAGCATTTTGCTCTTCATTAAATGCTTGCGCAGACGGATCTCTGTTCCATTCTCAGGGCTTGATTGCACTTCAATTTCATCCATAAAATTTTCCATGATGGTAAAGCCCATTCCTGATCTTTCCAATTCAGGTTTAGTTGTAAATAAAGGCTGTCTCGCTTCCTCCACATCCATAATTCCTTTTCCATCATCCCTAATGGTTAAATCAATATAGGAGTCTTCCATAATAACAGAAATATAAACAATTCCATTTGGGTCATTTTCATAGCCATGAATAATGCAGTTTGTCACAGCTTCTGAAACCACTGTTTTAATTTCTGTTAATTCATCCATCGTTGGATCTAATTGTGTTAGAAATGCAGCAACCGTTACACGAGCAAAAGATTCATTTTGACTCAAAGCACTAAATTGAAGATGCATCTCATTTTTCATGTTATGCTACCCCCAATCGTTGAAGAGCAAATTCTTCATTGGTTTCAAGCCTCATAATTTTAAATAGTCCAGACATATCAAAAAGTCTTTGCACACTTGGAGAAATAGCACAAATAACCATTTCTCCTCCAAGTTGCTTAATTTGTTTATATCTTCCTAAAATAACACCCAAACCAGAACTATCCATAAAGGATAGGTTCTCTAAATTAAGCACTATATGACGAATATCATAACTTTCTATCGCATTCGTAGCTTTTGAACGCAGCTCTTCTGCATAGTGATGATCTAATTCCCCAGATAAACGAATACAAAGAACATTATTTTTCACTTCAAGATCAATACTAAGACTCACTATCCATAACCTCCTCATTTGGTTTAGTGAGTCAATTCTATATTTCACCTTTCAATTCCTTCACGAAAGACAAAACTAGTGACAATTCGCTAAAAAAAGTTAAATAAAAAATCAATTCGACAATACTCGGAAAACAAGAGAAGAAACGCCTGTTTTTACTTATTGCTAGGGGCAATTAGTATTTGAAAATTAGCTGGCGCTTCCGCTTTTCTTTTTTAATTGGTTTTGGTGAACATTCCTGTTGCTCGTTTAAATAGTTGCCACCAATTTGCTTCTTTTACATCTTTTTGAGCTACGAGGGGGCTAGCCACTAATGTTTGGCCGTCTTTTGTAAACTTTATAGTTCCTATTTGCTGTCCTTTTTCGATAGGTGCTTTTAATTTCTTATTCATCACTATTTCTTTTTTCACTTTATTAACTTGTTCGCCTTTTTTTGTAAGCAGAGAAATTGGCTCACTAGTTGTAGCTGTTACTTGTTTTTGATCCCCTTTGCTTACTTTTACTTTTCCAATTGACTCGTTTCGTTTATACATAGGATGTGTTTCATATTGGCTGAATGCATAATCCAGCATTTTGGTAACTTGAGCATTTCTTTCTTTTGAAGTCGGAGCACCAAAAACAACTGCGATTACACGCATGCCATTTTTTTCAGCGGTTGCTGTTAAACAATATTTTGCCTCATTAGTAAAGCCTGTTTTTAAACCATCCACTCCAGGATAAAACTTCACAAGACGATTAGTATTAACAAGCCAAAATTTTTTATCGCTGTCTTCACGCAAATATGCCTCGTAGGTGCCTGTGAATTTTGTAATATCTTCATATTTAAGGAGCTCTTTGGCCATAATCGCCATATCATGTGCGGTGCTGTAATGATCATCAACCGGCAGCCCAGTTGCATTTTTAAAAACAGAATTTGTTAATCCTAAGTCTTTTGCTTTTTTATTCATCATTTCTACAAATGCTTCCTCAGACCCAACAAGTCTTTCTGCTACAGCAACTGCAGCGTCATTGCCTGAACCAATTGCTATTCCTTTTAACATTTGCTCTGTTGTCATCTCTTCGCCTGGTTCTAAAAAGATTTGAGAACCACCCATTGAAGCTGCATAATCACTAGTTCTTATTTTTTCATCCATCTTCAATTTGCCTTCATCAATTGCTTCCATTATTAACAGCATGGTCATAACTTTTGTCATACTTGCAGGGGGAAGTTTTTCGTTGCTGTTTTTTTCATACAACGTCGTTCCTGTATCTCTATCAATCAAGATAGCTGACTTTACATTGTCAACAAGCTCACTTTTTTTTTCAGCAGCTAATGTTGATGGCGCCAGCGTTAAAGAAAATAATATAGTTGTAATTACAAGTGATAAGATGCGTTTCATTTCCAAGACCCTCCATTCTATATAGGTTCCATTTTTTCCAAAGGTGGATTTTTTATACAATCTCCTCAGAATATTTTCCTCTCCTTTTCTTATCCCCATTAGCACCTTGACTTTGAAAATGGAGTAAGATATGGTAAAATGGAATCTTTTTTCGTACAAAACGGAAAAAATTATAAAACATTCATCTTTATACTTATATATTATGTACGTTTAACAACGTAAAAAGCGTTTATAAAACCAACATCTTTAGATATTGAAAGGAGGAAAAAGATGATTATCATCAAAACACCTGAACAAATAAAAAAAATGAAAATAGCCGGCGAGATATTAGCAGATTGCCATAAAGAAATTGCCTCGATTATTAAACCAGGAATTACAACAGAAGAAATTAATGCGTTTGCAGAAACGTATATTCTTAAAAGAGGAGCAATTCCTGAGCAAAAAGGGTATCATGGCTACCCTTTTGCAACATGTGCATCCGTAAATGATGTTATTTGTCATGGCTTTCCAAACAAAGTTCCCTTAAAAAACGGAGATATTGTGACCATTGACATGGTTGTTAATTTAGATGGATGGCTCGCTGATTCGGCTTGGTCTTATGCAGTGGGTACTATTTCTAATGAAGCAAAAAAATTATTAGAAATTACAGAAGCTGCATTATATAAAGGAATTGAACAGGCTGTCATAGGAAACAGGGTTGGAGATATTTCGCATGCGATTCAGACTTTTGCGGAGGAGCAAGGCTTTTCCGTAGTACGTGATTTCGTTGGTCATGCCATCGGATCTAATATGCATGAAGACCCGCAAATCCCTCATTTTGGTCCACCTAATGTAGGTAAAAGATTAAAAGAGGGAATGGTCATAACAATCGAGCCAATGCTTAATATCGGCATGTACCATGCAAAAATCGATTTAGATGGCTGGACAGCAAGAACCGTCGACGGAAGTCTATCGGCACAATATGAACATACTTTGGCGATAACGGCAAATGGTCCGGAAATACTAACAAAACAATAATACACTTATAAGTTCCCTGCTTTGCTTTTTTTGAGCATTGCATTGCAGGTTTGTGCAAATACTACTTTATCTACACTCTGAAGCTGAGAATAACTATTTATTCTCGCTCTTTTTTTTGACTATCATCTGATTAGCAAATTCATTTTTTCTTTCGTTCTAAATAATTAGTAATAATCATATATACGTTTGCATAAGAGAAATATCTGCATCTTCTTGTCAATTGAAAAATGACTAGTAGTCAAAAAGATTGTATATTTAAGAGGAGAATGGTGAAAATGTTAGAAAAAGAGAGGTATTTTATGAGCAGAAAAAAAAGGTTAAAGATGAAGGAAGTTGAGTTGGAACATCTAGAACAATACAACCAATTGCTCAGATATGTTTTTCAAGTAACAAATCATGAACTTCAAAAAATCGGCTGGGAAGAAAGAGAAATAATTTTGGCAAAATCTCCAGTGCTCGAGCAAGCAGATGTAATCGGCTGGTTCGATGGCGATAAATTAGTATCTCAGCTGGCTGTTTACCCCTTTCAAGTACGTTTATTCAATAAAACGTACCAGATGGGCGGGGTCACAGGCGTTGGGACTTTCCCCGAATATTCAAATCTCGGATTAATGGATAAATTATTGCGGCATGCACTTTCTAACATGCGGGAAAAAAAACAATCCATCAGCTACCTTTTTCCTTATTCCATCCCGTACTATCGCCGGAAGGGCTGGGAAATCATTTCGAATAAAATGACCTTTGAAGTGAAGGACTATCAATTGCCGAAAATGAAGCAAATTGCTGGAGAAGTGGAACGTATGTCAACTGAAAACAAAATATTAGAAACCGTTTATCAGCGTTTTGCCATGCAGGCACATGGAGCCATGCTCCGAAATGAACTGGCTTGGGATGAATATTGGCGCTGGGATTTTGAAGACCTTACTGCTGCAGTATATTATAGTGAAGACAGGCAGCCAAATGGATATGTTCTATACTGGATTGCAGATGAAGTATTTTATATAAAAGAAATGATTTTTGTTAATGAAGAAGCTCGTATTGGACTATGGAACTTTATCAGCGCCCACTTTTCTATGGTATCAAAAGTGGTAGGAAATACATATACAGATGAACCATTAGCTTTTCTTCTGGAGGATGCTGATATTAAGGAAACCATATCCCCCTACTATATGGCCAGAATCGTTGATTTAGAGCAGTTTATTTCCCAATATCCTTTTAAACCGCAATTGATGGACAGACAATTAACGTTCAGCCTGCATGATCCCTTGCTGGCATGGAACCAAGGAGTTTTCACCCTAATTGTCACAAAAAATGGACAAGGAAAATTAGTGCGTGAAGGCAAAAAAAGTGAATTAAAACTAGACATTCAAACAATGACGACCATGTTGCTCAGCTATAAAAGCCCTGACTATCTTTATAAGATTGGACGACTTGCTTGTGACTTAAAAACCGTTGAGCTGCTAGAAGATATAATTGAACAACAAACACCCTATTTTTCTGATTATTTTTGATCGAAAATTGCAGTAGCTAGAACATTCGAAAAGCAAAAGGAACCATCTGCAATAAAGTGAACCTTCCATCAGTGGGGATTTTCTTCATCCCCCACTGATGGTTAGATGCGGTCCACAGGATGTGGCGACCTTAGTTTGTGTACCTCCCTCGGACCTATACGGGCGAGTTTCAATACCTAGCTTCCTCTATTTCTCTGCATCTTGAGGTGGGGGTCTTACTGCCCGTTAAGAGTGGGATAACCTCGAGCCGATGGTTCCTTTTGCTAAACAATATGTAAAGTAGAATACTAGAAAGAAAGTGAATGATAAACTTCACCAATGATCCCTTTTAATTGATGAACCCCTAAATCGGCATTCGTCATTATGACTATTCCATTTCCTTTATAAGGGTATGCTACCATCATACATTGAAAGCCTACTCCCCAACCAAGGGATGAAATTTCGATTTCTCGTTCTGAACCATCTCGAAATAATCCTAAGCCTGCCCTCTCCACGCTTCCTTGTGCGCTTATCATTTCTTTTGCTTTATTAGCAGAAATGCCAATTTTACTTTCACCCTTTAACGAATTCATTAATTCAATAACTAAAATGGCTATATCGGAAGGTGTTGCCCATAATCCCGAAGCAGCGGGATAAGGATAAATCGGGTATTTTCCTTTCACTAATACTCCATTCTTGTTATGACCACAAGAAAAATCCTTTCTTTTCGCTTCATATATTACCGTTTCTAATGTGCTATTTTTAATTTTTAATGGTTCAAATATAACTTCGTCCATAACTTCCTTAAAAGGTTTTTCAATAACATCTTCAATGAGCTGCTGTATAATGCAAAAACCAGCATCTGAGTAATGAAATTCGCTTTCTGGTTCATACTTCACATGAATAGGTTCGTTACAATATGGAGTTCTTCCCTCTAATAATTCAACTATTGTAAAAGGAATTTGAGTGGAATCAAGTTCAGCAAAACTGCCTTTTGGGTCCAAAAGACCAGCTTGATGACAAAGCAATCTTCGCAATGTTACATTTTTATTTTGAGTCCATACATTATCTGGAATCCTCCAAGAAGTAAGCAAAGTATTTACATTCTCATCTAAGTCAAAAATCCCCTGTTCTGTTAACTTCATAACTAGCATCGAAGTGAAAAATTTACTGATTGAACATGCATTAAAAATAGAAGAAATGTTTACATGATTGCTAGTTCCTGCTTCAAGTACGCCGAATGTTTCTGTCCTACTGATTTGACTATTATCCATTAATGCAATGCTTAAACCAGATATATTATAATGTTCCATCCGCTCCAGAATATTTATATTTTTTAAGTTTATAATAAACCCTCCATCTTATACCATTAGACATTTATTCAAGTTTATTAGGTTTGACTTTAGCAATAATAGCTTATACTTGTCCTTGATAACGCTATAATAAATAGATAACAAAACCAATATTTTCATTCAAAATCATAAGCAATATAGTCTGTTATTAGCGAAGCATGAACGGCGCTTTCGAATAGAATAAGTTGTAACGAACCGTCTGTTCTGCACTTCCTCCAAGGTTTCAGGTTATTTGGTCATTACAACAAATGCATTATTTATTAATCCTATAGGCATCATTTACAGCTTCCCAGTTTAGGGACCTAGCCATCCTGTTTTCAACCTGTTCTAATGGCTGAAAGCCATATTGTGCATAAAGTGAATGAGCATCTTTGGTGGCAAGTTGAAAACTCGTTCCTTTTAATTTAGGGTGTGAGGTTATCACACTTATCAACCATTTTCCAAGCCCTTTTTTTCTATATTCTGGAATAATAAACACATCTCCAAGCCAAGAAAACCTTACAAAATCAGATACTACCCTCGCAAAACCAACTTGTTTGGCCGTTGCAGGATCTCCATCATAGATTCCATAGCAAAGAATAGAGTTTTCAATGAATGCATTTACTAATTCTCGTGTAATGCCCTTCACCCAGTAAGAATCTTCACTAAGAAAGCGGTGGATCATTTCTTTATCCAAAAAATCTTTATTCGTACTTATTGTAAAACCTTCTTTATTTTCCCATAATGTTTGATCCGCTTTTTGCATTTTGCTTCCCCCTACTATGTATTCATTCCTTCCCATCATACATCCAAATCTAGGGGAATTTCTAGATTTCTACAAATTTTTTTAAAACTTATTACATAATCATTCAAAAAAAAAATTCTCTTAAAAGAATCTGCACTCTCCTCTGTGCTTTTTTCTTTAAGAGAATCTCTATCATTTTTCACTTTGTTATTATTTCATGTATTAAAACAGGTGCTTCTACATGATTTTTGGAAATGTTGATGTGGTTATACAGCATTTCTTTAACTTCTTCAATTTTTTCCGTATTGCTGTATATGGTGACAAGTGATTCGCCTTTTTCGACTTGATCTCCTATCTTTTTTCGAAGAATCAATCCGACCGCTAAATCAATTTCTGAATCCTTGGTTGCTCTTCCTGCACCAAGTATCATCGCAGCAGTTCCAATGCTGTCTGCAGTAATTTCAGCCACAAATCCTGCTTCTTTAGCAGGCAGTTCATAGACAAACTTGCTTTGAGGAAGTTTATCCGGTTGATCTACAACCGAATCATCTCCCCCTTGGGAACGCAAAAATAATTTAAAGGATTCAAGTGCTTTGCCATTGGCAATTACTTCTTCTAGCTTCGTTCTCGCCTCTTCAATGGACTCCGCTTTTTCTGCTAAAAAGACCATCTGACTTCCAAGGGTTAAACATAATTCAGTCAAATCTTTTGGCCCATTGCCTTTTAATGTATCGATTGCCTCTTTTACTTCTAATGCATTGCCGATTGCAAATCCCAGCGGCTGGCTCATATCTGAAATAACTGCCATTGTTTTCCTTCCGACATTATTGCCTATACGAACCATTTCTTCTGCCAGCTCTCTTGAACCCTCCAGTGTTTTCATAAATGCGCCAGCGCCTGTTTTAACATCTAGACAAATGCAGTCAGCTCCTGCTGCAATTTTTTTGCTCATAATACTGCTTGCAATTAATGGCATACTATTAACCGATGCTGTTACATCTCTTAAAGCATATAATTTTTTATCTGCAGGAGTTAAATTTCCACTTTGGCCAATAACCGCGATTTTATTTTTATTGACAAGCTGAATAAATTCTTTATTATCTAATTCGACATAAAATCCTTTAACCGATTCTAATTTATCAATGGTTCCTCCTGTATGCCCCAGTCCTCTGCCAGACATCTTGGCAACTGGAACACCTAACGCAGCTACTAATGGACCTAATACTAAAGTTGTCGTGTCGCCGACTCCACCAGTTGAATGTTTATCTACTTTAATTCCTTCTATTTCCGATAAATCAATGACATCACCGGAATTCACCATAGCCATGGTTAAATCTGCACATTCCTTTTCTGTCATACCTTGAAAAAAAACAGCCATTGTAAAAGCACTTACTTGATAATCAGGAATGGAACCATCCGTATATCCATTAATAATAAAAGAAATTTCTTCTTCTGTCAGTTCTAATCCATCTCTTTTTTTGGCAATCAAGTCAACCATTCGCATTTTCATCTAGCCCCTTTTCAACTACTAGAAGTTTTCCTACTATTGGATAAAAAGCGGAGGAATTTCAAGAAAGTTTGCCTATCCGCTTTGATACGAAGAGCTTTACTTCTTTAAATTCCCCCGCTTATTTCCTTCTTTTGTGATATCACAACTAGCCAATTTGTTTTATAAGTTCTTTTACATAAAGCAAGAAATCATTTTTCACTTTTTCCGTTGTTTCGATTACTTCTTCATGATTAAGCGGCTGATCCAATATGCCAGCTGCCATATTGGAAATACAAGAGATTCCTAAAACCTTTATTCCTGCATGTCTTGCCACAATTACTTCTGGAACGGTGGACATACCAACTGCGTCGCCGCCAAGTGTTCTTAGCATTCTAACTTCTGCAGGTGTTTCATAAGATGGCCCTGTATTGCCAACATACACACCTTCTTGAATTGCCAAACCAATTTGATTTGCTACTTCTTTTGCTGTTTTACGCAGTTCTTTGGAATATGCTTCAGACAAATCAGGGAAACGAACGCCTAAATTAGCATCATTCGGACCAATCAACGGATTGGTGCCCATATTATTAATATGATCTGAAATAAGCATCAAGTTTCCTGGTAAATACGATTCGTTTACTCCACCAGCAGCATTTGTAACAATTAATGTCTCTACCCCAAGTTCTTTCATTACACGTACTGGGAAAGTTACTTTATCAAAAGAGTATCCTTCATAAAAGTGAAAGCGGCCTTGCATTGCAACAACATCAATTCCAAAGATGCTTCCAAATACTAATTGACCAGCATGTCCTTCAACCGTAGAAACAGGAAATTCAGGTATTTCACTGTATGGTATTTTTACAGCATTTTCAATTTCATCCGCTAGAATTCCTAATCCTGATCCTAAAATAAGTCCAATCTTAGGCGATTGACTGTTTTTTTTCTTTAAAAATTCTGCAGCTTGTTTAATGGTTGTATAGTTCATTATTTATTTCTCTCCTTATTTTAACTCATTTAAAAAACTTTTTCCGTATTTAGGCAATGCCACTTGAAAATTATCGGCAACAGTTGCACCAATATCAGCAAAGGATTGTCTTAACGGCAGCTGTTTTCCAGCGCTCCTCTTTTTGTTATACACTAATAATGGTACATATTCTCTTGTATGATCCGTTCCGTGATGTATTGGGTCGTTCCCATGATCAGCAGTAATAATCAATAAATCATCCTCTTTTAATAAATCAAATACTTCTGGCAATCGCGCGTCAAATTCCTCCAATGCTTTTCCATATCCGATTGGATCTCTTCGATGACCAAAAAGAGCATCAAAATCTACTAAATTTAAAAAGCTCAATCCTGTAAAATCCATAAGTAATGTTTCTACTAATTTATCCATGCCATCCATATTGCTGATCGTTCTTAACGATTGTGATACACCTTCCCCATCGTAAATATCCGAAATTTTTCCGATGGCAATACTGTCAAAGCCTTGGTCCTTTAATTCATTCATGACGGTTCGATCAAACGGTTTTAACGCATAATCGTGGCGATTGGCCGTTCTTTTGAAATTGCCTGGTTCTCCAATAAAAGGACGTGCAATGATTCTTCCTACCATATATTTTTCGTCCAACGTCAATTCTCTCGCCAATTCACAAATTTTATATAATTCATCTAATGGGACGATTTCTTCATGTGCCGCAATTTGCAAAACAGAATCTGCAGATGTATAAACAATAAGAGCCCCTGTTTTCATATGCTCTTCCCCTAATTCATCTAGTATTTCTGTTCCGCTTGCCGGTTTATTTCCAATAATTTTTCTGCCTGTTTTTTCTTCTATTGTATCTAGAAGTTCAGCTGGAAAGCCTTCTGGAAAAACTTTGAAAGGAGTGTCAATATGTAAACCCATGATTTCCCAATGACCTGTCATCGTATCTTTTCCATTGGAAGCTTCCTGCATTTTTGTATAATATGCTTGGGGATGCTCCACTTTTTCAATTCCTTTTATCTCTTCAATATTGCTTAAGCCTAATTTGCCGATATTCGGCATTTTGAGTCCATCCATTTTTTCTGCAATATGTCCTAATGTATGAGAGCCGATATCCCCAAATTTTTCAGCATCTGGCGCTTCGCCAATTCCAACCGAGTCCATAACAATCAGAAATACTCTTTTATATGTATATGAAGACATGCTACCTTCCTCCTTAAAGAATAAAAAGTCACCCTATTTTGCCCTTGTATATGTATCTTTAATCTAAGAAAATTATATCATAATCGTCAGAAGTCTGACATCTTTTATTCATACTTTTTCCTTTTGCAGAAAGAAAAAAACCTGTCGTTGTGACAGGTACAGAACATTAATTTGCATAAAAAGTGTTCAGGCTGTTCCACTAACTTTGCCTGGTTCTCTTTCGCTGCAAAAAGGAAGTATTGCATTTTTATGCTCTAGGATGAAACTTCGAATACACATCTTTTAATCTTGCTTTGGTTAAGTGTGTATATATTTGTGTAGTGGAAATATCAGCATGACCCAACATTTCCTGTACTGCCCGCAAATCAGCCCCATTCTCTAACAAATGTGTGGCAAAGGAGTGCCTTAATGTATGAGGAGTGATTTCTTTGTTTATTTGCGCCTCTTTTCCCAGACGTTTTAAAATCTTCCAAAAACCTTGACGGGTCAGCCTTTTTCCATGATGATTGAGAAACAGGGCATCTGACTTTTCTTTTTTATGAACAAAATAAGTGCGTCCATCCTCTATATACTGCTGGAGCGCATTTGTTGCAGCACCCCCAATAGGAATGATTCGCTCTTTATTTCCTTTACCGATACACCGGACAAATCCCATTGTTAAATGAACATCGTCTTCATTTAAACTAATAAGTTCGCTAACTCGAATGCCTGTTGCATATAACAGCTCCAGCATCGCTTTGTCCCGTTTTCCATAGTGGTCCTTTTTTTGCGGAGAATCCAGCAGCCTTTCAACATCATTCATGGAAAGAACTTTAGGCAGTGTTCTTTCCGCATGCGGTGTTTCAATATGTACGGTAGGATCCTCTTCTACTACTCGGTCTCTTAATAAAAACTGATGAAATGCGCGAATGGATGCAATATGTCTAGCAATTGTTTTCGATGATTTCCCCTGATCCTTTAAAAAAGCTAGAAATCGGATAATATGAGGGCGATTTATTTGCTTTAGTGAACAGTTTTCTATGTTTTTCATATATTTATTGTAAGCTTTTAAGTCCCGTTCATATGAAACCAGCGTATTTTTTGCTAATCCTTTTTCCACCAACAAAAAATGCATAAAATCTTGTAATTGGTCTTCCATTAGCATTACTCCCCATTTAAATAAAACAATAATATTCGATCCTTCCAGGAAGAATCTTCTTTTGATACGGCACTATTTACTTTTACTGCAGCACCAGAAGGTTCATCATAACGATGTAAATCTTGATATTCTTCATTAAACCATATAAGTGCATAATAAAAAAGAATGGTGCATCCAGTAAATAAAAGAAACACTTTAATCGTGCGAAAAACCATTTTAGTCCATTGTACCATGTTCATATCCTCCAAACTTGCATCTTAATAAAAGCTATGCCAGTTTGGACAGGTTTTATACCTTAATTACACAATCAAATGCAAAAAACCTTCCCAAAAGAGAAGGTTTATTCTTCTTCAACTGCACCTTCATCTTTTTCCGTGCAGCGATGACATATTCCATGAAAGGTTAAACGATGATCTTTTATTTTAAAATTCCAATCACGTTCAACTACTTTTTCGACATCCCCTAATAAATCTTCTTGAATTTCATCAACAGCTCCACATTCAATACATACTAAATGATGATGAAAATGCGCTGCTCCTTCTTGTCGTAAATCATATCTTGAGACACCGTCTCCGAAATTTATTTTATCAACAATTTTAAGTTCAGTTAACAATTCTAATGTTCGATAAACGGTTGCTAATCCAATTTCTGGAGATTTATCTTTTACAAGGAGGTATACATCTTCAGCACTTAAGTGGTCTTCTTCGTTTTCTAATAATACTCTTACTGTTGCTTCTCTTTGGGGAGTTAATTTATAGCTCGAAGAGTGCAACAGCTTTTTTATTCTATCTATTCTACTTTCCATTCCGAAAGTCCCTCCCTAGCCACTGTTCACCTCATTATAACAGAAGAAGAAAAAGATTCCTAATAAAAATTATTATAATTAAGAACCTATAATTATTATAAAATAACACTAATTATATTCAATATATCAGAACCTTATTGTTATTTTATTCATGGTGTTCCAACTTAAATTCCAAAAGGCATAATAAAAGATTGAACCATTTTTATAACAGACTTCATCAACATCGGTGAAATAAAAGCTTCAATTCCAGCAGCAGTTGCTAAAAAAAGAAAGGACATCAATAAAAGAAACAAATAACGGCCAAATAATGGCAGCATTGGCTCCCCCATTTTTTTAATAAACTGCTGTCTTATCATTTTAAATGAAAATGCTACAGAAAGGGTAGCTGAAATAATGAAAATAGGAATAACAATAATATTTTGTGGCAAAATTGACACAAATGAAAGCAAAAATCCGTTCCATCCCATCTGATTTACTAAAAATCCAACAGTAAAACCAACAACCATTCCTTTAATAAATAAAAGAATTAATATAACGGGCAATCCGATAATGGAAATTCCTAATAGCCACATTAAACCAATGAACTTGCTATTATGTGAAAAGCTCTGTAAAAACAGATCCTTGCCATCCGCCATTTTTCCATCTGACACTTGTCCAAAAAATTGGGATAAATAATAAAATAAATCTTCTTTCTGCGTTAAGGTTAAACTGTTGACAACCACCGCTCCGAATATTACCCCCATTAAAAATAATACGACAATAAATAAATAAATTGAGGAATGCTCCCGAAAATGATTGGCTACAATGTTCTGGTACTTTTTTTTCTTCATTGCCCTTCCTCCTACTAATCAGTTAATTCATTCTATGCAAAAATAGAAGGCATATGACATGTAAATCTAGTATTTTTATAGCAAGTGGCAGGTGATAAAGTGATCCTTCCATCAGTGGGGGTTTTGTTCATCCCCCACTGATGGTTAGTTAAACTTATCGGATCTTTATGGGCAGTTATCCCCCACCTAGCTTCCTCGATTTCTCAGCATTCCCGAGGTGGGGGTTTTACTGCCCGTTAAGAGTGGGATAAAAATGACATGAACAGCAATAATATAATACTATGCCTATCTTTTTATAGAGAATTTCACTATAGTAAAAAGGAAATATATTGAAATGGAGGGAGAACAATGAAGCCAATTTTAATGGATTTTCCAGAAAAAATCATAACCGAAAGATTATATATAAGACCCTGCCTACCTGGAGATGGAAAAGATGTATATAAAAGTATGCAACGCTCCAAAGAGGATCTGCAAAAATGGATGCCCTTTGCTAATCAAACACAAACACTTGAAAGTACAGAAGAAAATATCAGGAAAGCATACGCCAATTTTATCCTGAAAGAAGATATTCGGCTGCATATTTATTTACAAGAAAACAATAGATTTATAGGGTCAACAGGACTTCATCATATTAATTGGGAAGTTCGTTCGTTTGAAATAGGTTATTGGTGCGACACAAATTTCACTGGAAATGGATACATACAAGAAAGCACGAAAGCTTTAATAGCATTCGCCAAGGAATCATTGCATGCAAACCGGATCGAAATTAGATGTGATAGATTAAATAGAAAGAGCAGGGCCATTCCAGAGAAATTAGGCTTTTCTTTAGATGCAATCCTCCAAAATGATAGTTTAAGTGCGGATGGAAAAACATTAAGAGATACATGTATCTATTCATTAACTAACTCCAAATAATCCTTTTATTCTAATCAAAAAGGTGCTCCCACTCAATTAACTAATGGGTAGCACCAATTTTGATTCAACTTTCTTTCACTTTTCCATACTTGCCGCCGCCTCCTACGGAAAGTGTTAAATTTCCATTCCTTGCAGCTGTAATATAATCCACTATTCTTTTCGCAACAACTTCTTCTAGTTTTCCGCTTGGAACTTCATGGATAATCTGCATTTCTGTAGAAAAATAATGTAGAAGTTTTTCTAATGTTTTTTTTCCAAGTCCGGGGATAAATTCAAGCGGTATTTGATGAATATAGGGTGGTCTCATCGTTTTGGTTGTCGCATTATTTAACTCTTGTATTCTTGCCGCTACACCCTTAATCGCTTTTTGGCTTCCACATATAGAACACGTTTCTTCAATGGTCGAAAGACGGTTAAAGCATTTCGCACAAACGGTTTCATGGTATTTTCCCAACAAAGGATCCAATCCATAGTTCGCATTAATTCCTCGTCCTTCTTCTCCTTTTAATGCTTTTTCCAACTCTAAAAAAGAAGGCTCAACCATTTCGATTATTTGATACTCCCGCGCTATTTTTGCTAATGAATGTGCATCTGAATTGGTTAAAAAAGTGTAGCGGTGCAATTCTTCCAAACAATCGGCCATTTTGGAGTCGGCACTCAAACCAAGCTCTACTGCATCTATTAACTCAGGATCAAAAATTTCTGATAAAGACTGTTTAACTCCTCGACCATATAGGCTTTTAAAAGGTGTAAAAATATGAGCTGGAATAAATAAACCTCCGAGGCTTTTTACTCTTTTCTGCAAGTCTGCTCCAGTTGCATATATTCTTTGTGAACTTAATGTGATGTTCTTGAGATTAGATGCAAGCCAATCGGAAAATATCTTCATTTTCTCTAAAGTTGGCATAAACACCAATACATGAACCGGGCCGCTGCATTTTTGATCATATACTTCGAGCTCTGATCCTAATATAATCGTTAAACCACCCATATCGAGACCGCCGTTTATTTTTGGAACAATCTTCCCACTCTTCACGTTTTGTTCTATTTCATCGAGCACTTCTGGTGAATGAGCGTCAATGATTCCAATCATATCCATTCCCTTATGAGATTTTGCATAGTTGATAATATTGCTGAAGGTTAATGTTCGGGAACCGGTAATTTTTACTGGTTTTCCGCTTAAAGTACGGCCGATATGAATATGTAGATCTGCATAATACCGCTTCATTATTTTTTCAGTGCCTTGCCAAGCTGCAAGTATTGAACAGCGTATATTGTTTTTGCATCAAAAATGCGCTGATTTTTCACCATCTCCTCTGCTTCCTCTAAGGTTACCTCCATTAAGTTAACAAACTCATCTTCATCCAGTCCTGCACCTTCCTCAATTTTATATAATCCTTTGGCAAGGTAAATATGTACAAGTTCATCCGCAAATCCTGGAGAAGTGTAAAAGGATGTAAGCAGCTCTAAATTATTGCAGCCATAGCCTGTTTCTTCCTCTAGTTCTCTTTTAGCACAAACTGCAGGATCTTCCCCCTTCTCCAGCTTACCCGCAGGTATTTCCACAATTTCTTTTTCCAGTGGTTTTCTGTATTGTTCAACCATCACAATTCTTTCTTCATCTGTCATTGCAATAATTGCAACAGCCCCAGGATGCTTGACTAATTCTCTTGTCGATGTTTTTCCGTTTGGAAGCTCCACTTCATCCACTTGCACCGTAATAATTCTACCCTCAAATATTTTTTCCGTCTTTATTGTTTTTTCTTCTAATTTCATTTCTTCCACTCCTATTCTCGTTCTATTTTCTTCATCTATCCAAATATAGTTCTTTAGTGTAGACAAAGTATAACTCTGCAAACTTTCAGTCTTGAAACGCAACCATTCATCGACCACTGCTAAAGGTTATCGTGATGGTCTTTCTGTCATAAATATAGCCTTTTTTTGTCTACATACAACCTTTATTATACTTTTTTTCTTTTTGTAAAGACAGAAAGGAGCTAAATGTGAAAATTTATCTGCATGAGAGAGGAATTATATGCACAGGAAAGGCATGGCAAGTCCGGCGGCTATTAAAGCAGTATACTGCAAACTATACGTATGTAAAAGAATGGATAGAAGATGGAAAAAGTCAACAAATAAAAGTTCAATCTTTGAAAAACCATCCTTTTGAAAAAAAAACATAAGGCGATATTTTTGAAAACCTCCTTCCTTATTCGGTACAATGTAATAAATTCAACAAATGGGGTGCCTTATTTTGAAAAAAATACGATTAGGATCATCTGATTTACAAGTATCAAGACTTGGATTAGGATGTATGAGTTTAGGTACAGAAGAAAAAACAGCTTTTCCTATTTTAGAAGCTGCCCTCGAAAAAGGGATTAACTATTTTGATACGGCTGATTTGTATGATTTTGGGAAAAATGAAGAAATCATCGGAAAATTTTTTAAAAACAACCGGGAAGATGTGATAATCGCAACCAAGGTAGGAAACAAGTGGAAAGAAGGACAAGAGAATTGGTCATGGGATGCCAGCAAAGCTTATATAAAAGAAGCTGTTAAAAAAAGCCTTCAGCGCTTAAATACTGATTATATCGATTTATATCAGCTCCATGGCGGCACCTTAGAAGATAATATTAAAGAAACCATTGAAGCTTTTGAAGAATTAAAAGAAGAAGGATTTATCCGCTATTATGGAATTTCATCCATTCGTCCTAATGTAATTCGTGAATATATCCAACATTCCTCCATTGTTTCCGTTATGATGCAATACAGTATGTTGGACAGACGCCCAGAGGAAGAAATATTATCTCAATTATATGGAAACGGAATTAGTGTAGTAACAAGAGGGCCTGTAGCAAAAGGGCTGTTAAGTGAAAACTTCAGGAACAAGCTTGACTCAGGATTTTTAGATTATACGAAAGATGAATTACAAGAGTTAATAACTAAGCTGCAAGACATTTTCGCAGATAGTCGAACTTTGACGGAAGTAGCCCTGCAATTTAATTTAGCTGATCCAGCTGTTGCTTCCGTTATTGCAGGCGCAAGCTCTGCTGATCAATTAGCGAAAAATGCTAAAGCAGTCAACAGCGAGCCTCTAACCCTTAATGAAATAGAACTGATTCAAAAGCTGACCAAGGCAAATAAATATACTCAACATCGATAATACTGAAAAAGGAATGTTTTTCCCATTAACGGCAAAAACATTCCTGTATTATTTGCTACTTAAATTCTTTCCAATTTAAAGGATTCTCATTTAATAATTCTTCAAAAGATTTATTTTTTTCTTTTAATTTCCTTTCTTTCAGTCTTTTTTCTTCTTCAGCTTTTTGTCTTGCCTGTTCTTCTTCTTTTAATTCCTTTTGTTTGTCTTTTAACTGTTTTGTTAATTGTTCATTAAGCAAATCCCCTAGAGTTGCTGGTTTATCCTGCTGCTCTTTTTTTATTGGTTTGCGTTGTTTTTTCATGGTAAATTCATCCTTTTATTCAAAAATTCAGTGCTTTTACTTTCTTTACTTCTGTAAGCAGATTGTCTCTTCCAACTTTACTTCTACATTTCCTTTTATGGCCCTTGTAATCATACAGGATGCTTCTGCTTTATATGCTAAACGACGGACTAATGATTGCTCTCTTTCTGTTGCATGTTTAGTTAAAACAATTTTGGGGCGATGAATGATTTGTTTGTATGTAAAAACGCCATTTGTCACATCCACTATTCCTTCTGACTCTAATGTTAAACTAACTTTGTTTATTTTATTTCTTTCCATCATAGCTGCAAAGGTAATGATAAAACAAGTAGCTGCCGCTCCTAAAAGCATTTCATCGGGATTTGTGCCAATCCCAGGTCCGTCCATTTCTTTCGGAATCGAAATCCTTGTCTGTAAATTCCCACTTTGTATGGTTCCGACGTCATTTCTTAATCCAGGCCAGTCTGCCTGTAAAAAAAAGTGATGATCTGCCATGTTTTTCCCCCTTCTGCTCTCTGTCATTATGTTTGATTAAATGCATAAAAATACTGCTTATTACTTATATTATCAGCGTATGAACAAAGTTTCATTTGAAAGGAGAAGCAATAATGAGCCAAAAACGGGACAAAGGATTTAGTCAAGCTGGAAAACCTGAAGGTGATACAGTAAAAGCAACACTCGCAGCAGAAGAATTAGAAAAAGCCATTCATCCGACAAAAAGACAAAACGCAAAGCAGTAAACCTATTTTCACTAACTGCTGCTGCCAACAATCAGATGGAGACTTTCCCTCCGTCTGACTGCTAAGCACTCCTTTAAAGAGCACGGGAGCTAGTGTTTTTTATTCTTTTATTCTATACCAATAACGATAGCTTTCTTGGAACCCGAAGGCTTGATATAATTTTAATGCCTGTTTATTCTTCTTTACTACTTGTAAGTATGCATATTTAGCATCCGTTTTTTTACCCCAATTTAGAATGGCTTGAACGATTGCGCTGCCGTATCCTTTTCTGCGTTCCTCATTATTTGTGACAATATCGAATAGTCCAATATAATCCCCTTGTCGTACACCTAAGCCACAGGAAACGACTTTTTTGCCAGCCTTTAATAAACAAAAGCATGTGTCTGGAATAATAGTACTCAACATATGAATCAATGTCGAGTAATTCGTTTTTTCTATTTGATTGAATTTACAATAATAATGGAGCCACTCTTCCGTATATTCCGTTTCCATTTCCACTTCCATTTCCACTTCTTCGACATAAGGTGAAGAAGAAGAAAAATTATCTAATGGTACTATTTGTACACTTGTTTCATCTATCAGGACATATCCCTTTTCTTCAAGAAGCGGATCCAACTCCTGTGGATGAGCATACTCGGTCATTTTAAATATGACAGGAAGTCCTTTCTTTTTATATACTATCTCCATTTCCTGAATTTTTTTCTCGGGATTCACGTAAGAAGCATACAATGGCTGTATGGAATTGCCGCGTTTTGTATACCCGTTGTTAAAACGTATAATCCAGCCATCCATTAAAAGAGTCTCTGCACATGGTTGAGCATTCATCGCCAATTCCTCTATTGCTGCTGCAGCATGTTTCATATTTCATTCATCCCTTCTTTATCATTTTTTAATATTCTACCTCTCTGAAGATTTTCTTACAATACAAAAATACCGTTCTTTACAATTTCTCCTATCGATCCGATAAGTGAACCTTTCCATCAGCGGGGTTTTCTTCATCCCCCACTGATGGTTAGTTGAACTTATCGGACCTTTATGGGCAGTTATCCCCCAACTAGCTTCTTCGATTCCTCAGCTTCCCCGAGGATGGGGGTCTTACTGCCCGTTAAGAGTGGGATAAAAAGAACATGCAGAGATAAGCTATTACTATATTTCATGATAAAAGAGTGATAAAATATAGAAAGATTTTTACAGAAAAAGGGAAGAAATAAAGGTGGGATTAGGGTGAAAAGGTTCTTTCGTTATATCTTTTCATGTGTATTATTATTGACTTCTATCGGTCTTTATTGCACCAACCGATTAATGTATATGAAGAAGAAGGAAGATCAATTTATTTTTAATCGAGAGAAAGAAGCTGGACGTTTCAATCCAACGTCATTTGAGGCATTAAATAAACAAGATATTTCCATCCCATCTCCCTTTGGGTATTTACTAAAAACAATTATTGTCGAACCATATGAAACAAACCGGTATATTATTATTTCTCATGGTGTTACAGAAAACAAAACGAATTCCATCAAGTATATGAATCTTTTTTTAAAAAGAGGATTTAATGTAGTTATTTATGACCATCGCAGACATGGTGAATCCGGAGGGAAGACAACCAGTTTTGGGCATTATGAAAAGTATGATTTAAAAGCAGTCGTTGATTGGGTTTATGAAAATAAAGGACGAAATATCACACTAGGCATTCACGGGGAATCGATGGGAGCTGCCACCATGATTTTGTATGCTGGCATGTTAGAAGATAGGGCAGATTTTTATATCGCAGATTGTCCCTTTTCGGATTTTTCAGAGGAAGTTAGCTATTTAATTCGTTCTGAAATGAAATTACCTGCAAAAATGATCTTGCCAATTGCTGATATTTTTCTTCGTATGCGGGAACATTACTCAATTCGCGAAGTATCTCCAATAACCGTTATAGACAAAATAACAAAACCCATGCTGTTTATTCACAGTGAAAAAGATGATTTCATACTACCGGAGATGACTCAAAAGTTATTTGAAAAGAAAAAAGGATCAAAAAAACTTTTTTTTGCAGTTAATGGTGTCCATGCACAATCCTATAATGAAAACAAAGAAGCATACGAAAAAGCAATTGATGATTTTTTACAGGAGTATATGCCTGTTAAAGAAATTTGAGATTCTGTTTAAAAGGATTGTCTACTGGCTTTAATTCAGATGACAATCCCTTTTCTATCAATTAATTCCAGTATTCTTTAATATATTCGTCTCTGCCGGATTTTTGTCTATCTTCTTTATAATGCTGTTTATTTTTTTTATGATAATCTTGATGGTACGCTTCTGCTTCGTAAAATACACTTGCCGGCTCGATTGTTGTTACTATTGGTTTTTTAAATCTTCCATTATCTATAACCGTTTGCTTCGATGCTTCCGCTAGTTTCTTTTGTGTTTCATTAAGATAAAAAATAACGGTGCGATATTGTGATCCTCTATCATGAAATTGTCCATCTGCATCAGTTGGATCAATTTGCTGCCAATAAAGCTCTAATAATCTTTCATATGGAAAAAGGTCTGGATTAAACGTGATTTGTACAACCTCCGCATGGCCAGTCGTTCCAGTTTTCACTTCTTCATAAGTTGGATTTTCTTTTGCTCCTCCCATATAGCCAGATGTTATGCCTTCAATCCCTGGCAACTCATCAAATGGTGTTACCATACACCAAAAACATCCCCCTGCAAACGTAGCTTTTTCCATAACTTCCATCCTCATTTCCCTCAAAAATTCCAATCAACAGTCTAATCTCCATAAATTCCGTAAACTTTTTCACATCTTAAAAAGTAATTTATTTGATTGAGATATAATATATAATATTTTATAAAAGCATTCTATCTTTTACTCTTTTATAACAACAAACTAAAGTAGGTATCACTCATGGATAAATCCCTTATAATTAAAATGATTAAAAATACCTTGAAACAATATCATGCAGAAAGCAATATGCTGAATAATCAAGATTTCGAAAATATGTACAAAAAAATTTTGTACTCTAAAAAGGAATCACCTGAATCAGATATGTACGATCTTGTCCAAGATATTGTTTATGGCTATATAACAGATTCTCCTTACTTTTAAGGAGAATCTGTTATATACTATTCCTCCTGCTAAAGCAAAAAAATGCATCTCTATTTTTTGTCAAACATTTTCGACATTACTTTCTCAGCGGTTTTTGGGAATAAATGATACAGCTTATTACCCCAATTCATCCAATTCGGTACATTCAATTCTCTTTTTGGCTTGATCATTAAATTTGTTACCTTTTGTGCAACATCATCAGAAGAAAGCATATGTTTTTTAATATTTTTCACATAATCCCCTGACTTATCTGCAATGGTAAAAAAATTAGTAGCAATAGGACCAGGATTAACAGCAGTCACGGATATATTCGTTTTTGCCAATTCCATCCTCAAACTGTTTGTAAACCCAAGCACTGCATGTTTTGTTGCAGAATAACCACTTGATTTCGCCGTTGCCAGCTTGCCTGCAATGGATGCAATATTTATAATATGTCCGCTATTTTGTTCAAGCATGGAAGGCAGCACTTCTTTTGTACAAACCATTAATCCAAGCACATTTACTTGAAACATTTTTTCTATATCTTCATAATTTGCTTCATTTAGATAATCAAATACCCCGAAGCCAGCATTATTTAATAAAATATCAATAAAGCCTGCTTCTTCATAAATCTTTTTAAATACTGCTTTTATTTCTGCAGGATCACTAACATCCAATTGAAAATAAATGGAGTCACCATTAAACTTTTGATTGATGTCAGTACAGATTTGCTCCAGCTTATCAGCAGAACGAGCCAACAGAATGGGCCTTGCTCCTAATTCTGCTACATTGTGAGCAATTTTTTCTCCAATTCCAGAGGAAGCCCCTGTAATGACAATATTTTTATTTTTTAATGTTTGCATTGTTCACCTCATGTAAATTTCCATCTTCATCTAGCTGATAATTTCTAAGTTTCATACAATATCGAATAAAATCATTTTCACATATCTTATAATGATTAACAAACAATATTTTGTTTACGCTATAAAAACATATTATTTTTATAGATTCGGCTTTAAGTTCCATACAGCTGGTAAAAATATTTAAGCTCAACTTATAGATTTTTACTATTATTAGGAATCTAACTGGATATATTTGTCCACTTGCAACCTTTTTTTATCCCACTCTTAACAGGCAGTAAGACCCCAAAGTCATCAAGCTAAACTTCAAAAAAAAGAAAAATTAGCAACTAAATAGGAAGTAAGGATTTTCGTTCTGTTCTCCGAGGCTT
>NZ_JBQTCY010000014.1:0-140948 GCF_052663225.1 Niallia sp. 03133 | reverse complement strand
GAAATGCCTCTTGCGCTCCTTCACGTACTGCTTCTTGGTTTAATGTTTGATTTTTCATAACTTATTCCTCCTTTTTTGACTTATCAGTCTAATATAATCAAAAAATAAAGATTCTGCTGTAAAAAAATTATTAAAGCAGCTCCTCTTCTTGATGAATTAATCATATCACTTTCTAGACTGTTTAGTCAATATAGATTTTTAAATTTTTACTCAAGAACTTTATAACTAACGGATATTAACTATTTATACAAAAAAATTCACGAACATTTAGTAGCAGTATCACCTCGCAAAACGTTTTTTGTGAATTTTTTCACTTAAGCTATCCTGCCATTTTAGCGACATTAGAAAAAAGCCTTCCCTTTATTTAGGGAAAGCGCCCGATAGTTTAAGTATATTTATTTACAAACTTCTTTTATAACTTCATTTAATACAAGAATGCTTCCCCACTTGTAAGATAATTTACCAGTTTTTAATGATTTTAACAGAAATTTCATATGCGAGTTTTAAACTAACATTTTCATAACTTTACTAATCTCTTTTCAAACAACTTTTATTGTGTATTTAGTCTTACTTACTTCTTTGCTGTATAATAGTTATATTATGTTGCTGTTTGGAGGTATAGAAATGGATCCTTTTAACTTAAAAAGTAATCTAACTGAATTAGACTTGGAAAAAATTGAAGAAGAGTCTTTTGGTATAGAGCATGAGGAACTTTTAGAAGATGAAGTAATGTTAAACTTCCTATTTATTCTATTTAGACCTTGCTTATGCACCACCATTTAGTACAACAAAAGATCCGGTTCACTATACAGGGATGGCCTTAGAAAATGCGATTGAAAAGAAAAATAAATTGATTACTCCTAAAGAGTTAAATGGACGGATAGTAAAAGGCGAAGAAATTCAAGTGATTGATACCCGTGCTGCCAAACAATATAACGTATCAAAGGTGGAAAGTGCTATCAATATTCCACTTGGAGATTTACGCACAAAAGCAAAAGAACTGAAGCCCAACACACCGATCGTAACGTATTGTAATAGTGGTGTTATCGGTAATGCTACACAAAATGTCCTACGTAATATGGGATTTAATGATATTTACAATCTTTCTGGTGGAAATAAAAACTACCAAAGTTACATTGGAAAGCAAAAATAATAAAGTAATAAGAAATTTAATATTAACTTTTACATCAGAGAGCAGACAAAGTAGTATATACACAAATTGCAGACTTGCAGGATAGAAGTCAATTGACGGTGCAACAGTGCAACAGGATGTTGCGCATTTAGTCGTTCATCCTCTCTTTCAATAAGGCTGTTTTCTAAACGTTTGTTGCTTTTTAATAAGTTGAAAAACCTTTTAGAAATATGAGCTGTATGAATACACGTAGACTCTTGCGGGATTAGCGAGACAGGCGAGAAGAAAGCAGAAGTGAAACGACGAAGCGGCTCAGGCGTAGCCCCGTGGAAAGCGAAGTGTATTCAGGCTGTGGGTTAAATAATAACAATTTATACGAAAAGATCCTTCTTAAATGAGCATCCAAGTAAGGTGAACAAAGAAGAAATCGAGCGTTTGTCGACAGCATGATTTAATACATTATTGTTGTAACAGGTGCAATTGGAGGCTCACTAATAACATTATATTAATTTTTCTTAATTTCAAAGATCACCAGATTATCTGGTGTATTTTTTATTTCCTGCTCTCGACTCTTCGAAATGGTTATGACTGTGAGAGTGATCGTGATGGTCCTGTCCATGATTATGAGGATGTCCCATAAATTAAACCTCCTTACTTACATTTAATATGTGTTAAAACTTGGTTTAATATTGTAATAACGTGTTCATCGTCATAGGTATAATAAAAAGTGTTTCCTTCACGTCTATACTTAACAAGACGCTGATTTCTTAAAAAACTTAATTGGTGGGAAACGGCTGATTGTGTCATACCTAATACTTTAGTTATGTGATTAACAGAGCATTCCTTTTGAGAAAGTAAATATAATATTTTTATCCTAGTGGGTCTGCTAATGTTTTGAAAGTGCGAGAAGCTTCATCTACTGCATCAGGTGATAAAAAAGAATATTCCTGTTGTTTCATAAAAAATTCACCTCATTCATTTTTATCCCACACTTTACGGGCAGTTATCCTCCACCTAGCTTCCTCGATTGCTCGGCATCTTGAGGTGGGGGTCTTACTGCCCGTTAAGAGTGGGATAAATAAAATCACTAAAAAGGTACAACGCTTTTATAGGATTGTGTCTTTTTTTATAGGATAGACAGTATGATATCGATGGACGTTATAGTTTAGACTTGTATTTTGGCCATTACTTCTTTATCTAATGGCAGTATGGTTATAACAAGTGTAATCTCCGTTTTTTATTAGAATTTAATACCTTAAGTTAGATGGATGTCCAGCTCCGGTGCCTAAGAAAAATTATTCTTCGCCTCTAAAAGTAAAAACCATCTTTTGGGTTAATTGAATATTTTTCTTCAGGGCTGAGCAGAGATCTTGCGCTTTTTCTTGTGAGGAGGAAAATGATATTGGAACAAGCTTTAATAAATGCCATTGGGGCATTGAACAATTTTTTATGGTCTAATTTGTTAATTATTTTGTTAGTGGGAACCGGTTTTTATTTCACGTTTAAATCACGGTTCTTACAATTTCGTATGTTAAAGGAAATGTTTATTGTATTAAAAGAAGGAAAGACTGATTCAAAGTCTGGTCTTTCTCCGTTTCAGGCATTTTGCATCAGCATGGCAGCTCGGGTAGGAACTGGGAATATCACTGGTATTGCCATTGCTATTGCTCTAGGCGGACCTGGCGCTATTTTTTGGATGTGGGTTATTGCATTAATTGGTGCTACTTCCAGTTTTGTTGAAAGTACATTGGCACAAATCTATAAAATAAAAGACAAAGACGGTTTCCGCGGTGGTCCTGCCTATTATATGGAAAAAGGCTTAAAAAAGCGGTGGATGGGTGCTTTATTTGCTGTATTAATTACTCTTTCTTTCGGTCTTGTTTTCAATGCAGTACAGTCCAATACGATTTCAGTCGCATTTGAAAACTCTTTTGGAATTGATCGGCTTACATTGGGTATTATCATGACCGTTGTCTTTGCTGCTATTATTTTTGGGGGCATTAAACGCATTGCTAAAGCATCCGAGTATATCGTCATTGTTTTAGCAGTTCTTTATATCGGCATTGCATTGTTTATAACCATCATAAATATTACAGAAGTCCCAGGCGTTCTTATGTTGATTTTCAAAAGTGCTTTTGGCTTGGATCAAGCACTTGGGGGATCATTTGCTGCTATCATCATGAATGGGATCAAAAGGGGACTATTCTCCAATGAGGCAGGGATGGGGAGTGCACCAAATGCAGCGGCAACAGCTGTTACAAGCCATCCTGTTAAACAAGGATTAATTCAAGCTTTAGGCGTGCTAATCGATACGGGGATTATTTGTACTAGTTCGGCGTTAATTGTGCTGCTTTCGCCGGTTTATAAACAAACGCAATTAAGCGGAATAGAGTTGACGCAAGCTTCACTAGCAACTCATATTGGTTCGTGGGCCCCTGGTTTCCTCGCCCTTATGATTTTGTTATTTGCATTTAGCACATTAATCGGCAACTATTACTATGGGGAAACAAATATTGAGTTTTTAAATACGAATAAGATAGCGCTAATGGTATACCGTATTGGTGTACTTGCCATGATTCTTTTTGGAGCTGTAGCCAAAGTGCAGCTGGTTTGGGACCTGGCAGATTTATTTATGGGCTTTATGGTGATCGTCAACTTAATTGCGATTTTGCTTTTATCAAAAATTGCCTTTTCTGCGCTGAACGATTATATCCATCAGAAAAAAGCTGGCAAGGATCCTCACTTTTATAAAGACAGCATTGAAAATCTTGAAGGTATTGAGGGATGGCCAACTTCCTCTCAAAATAAAAAAAGAAATGTAATGTAACTGCTAAACCAATATAATTAACAGCCACTATTTATTCAAATTGAAGAATGGTGGCTGTTTTTTTGCTATTTATTCTATTTTAATTTAAATAAGGAGATCAATTCGACAGTGTCTATTATAATAAAAATTCATTCGTTTAACATTAAAGGCAATAAGTGAAATATTTTTGGGAAATTCTATTTACCACTGTAACTATTCAAAGAGTTATCTGTCTATATAGGCAGAGGGGAGTAAGAGTAATGTCTGATCCAAGGTTGGAGTTATACATGAAGTATAAAAACGAGGTATATTTGTATCTTTATCGAACAACATCAAATAAACAAATTGCCGAAGATTTAACACAAGATACTTTTTTGCGTGCTTTCCAATCCTTAAGCCGTTTTCGCGGGGATGCATCCATGAAGACGTGGCTGCTCAGAATTGCACGTAATACATATATCAATTTTAGTAAAAAAAAGCAAAATCTTTTAGAAATACAAACCGAAACAATAGAGGAATGGGGCGTTCCACAGGATCAATACCATCGCTTACATGAACAACACCTAATTAAACTAGTTCTGGTGAAACTGCCAGAAAACTATCGAACATATATTATCCTGCGGGATGGCAATGGATTAACTTATCAAGAAATTTCATTAGTTACCAATGAAACAATACCTCAAGTGAAAGTTGGTTTATACCGTGCAAGGAAAAGATTTCGGGAATTATACAAACAGGAAGTGGGAGAGGAAGAATGGAATTAAATCATGACGTGGTGAAGGATTTATATCCTTTATATATGGAAAACGATATAAGTCCTACCGTTAAAAAAGCGGTAGAAGACCATTTGCAAAAATGTGAAGAATGCAGGAAAAGCTATGAAAATGGGGATGGATTTTATGATCTGAAAGAGTTGGCAGATAAAGACAATCCGTCTAGTTCGCTGGACGATAAACTTATATTAAAGATTAAATTGACCCGATTTAAATGGATTACTGTATTTTTGATTGGTGTTATTTTAACTATGGTTCTAACGGATTATAAAAATGATCGGGAAAAGCTGTTTCAAGCTATACAAACCTTCTATGGTACGGAAAGAACTCTCCCGAGTATGTTTGAAACCATTAAAAACAAGGAATACAGCGACTTGGAGAATATTCAAGAATTAATACATCAATTATCTGCAGCTAGAGAGGAGCTTGGAGAGAGTTTTAATTTTATTGAAAAACATAAATTAAAAAATACTGATTATTCTTTGTATCTAAATACTTCAAGGTTTAATGCCATGTTGGAAATCATGCAATATCGCTTCGATCAAGGCATGTGGTCGAAAACAGATGAGAAAGCTTTTGGCATTATCCTACAAGAATTCAATGAGCTGGATCAGCTTGCTGCCAAAGAATATCAAAAAATGCACCACGGCTACAGTTCTTATCTGGAGACCTTTAATGTGGAGAAAATGGATGTTTTTTATAAAAAAATCAATTTGTTAAGTGATAGCTATACACGTTTTCATAAGCTCCCAGAAGAAGTAAAACCTTTAAAGGAAGCGGAGCTTAAACAAAAGATAGCGGATATACTAAAAATTCCAAATAAAAAAATTAAATTAGAAAAAATGAGCCCGCTAAATGAGAATCCATATACTTATCAAATGACGATTTCAGGTAATTATTCCGGAACCATAGATGGAATAAACGGTCAAATCCTTAAACTTTACAGCAGTTCTAACCTAACAGATGAGCCGGTAATGAATAAAGTGAGTGCAGATAAACAAGCGGCACGGTGGATGGAAAAAATTTATGGAAAAGATATTAAGTTTGAATTGGTCTCATTAGGCTTTAACTATAACGTTAATTCGAATGATCCAAAATTTAAGGTGTATAGCTATGAGGCAGTTCCAGTTGTTAATGGAAATAAATTTTATGCACCGTTTGATCAAAATATACTTCTGCATATTGATGCAAGAACGGGTAAGTTGGATACATTTTATCATTTTCATCATGCCCCTAATTTTGATGAATTTAAAAAGACGGATACTTCGATAAAAGTGGATAAAGATTTCTTAAGAGATAAAAATCTTACAGAAACAGTCATCATTTATTCAGCAATTACCGGTAAATATGAATTGGTCTACATGAATCCGTCTTTAGAGGATTTGGAGGAAGGGAAGTTTTTTTCAAGCAGGACCCTAAAAGAAGAGAGGATTTATAATAATGAGCAATAATAATTGGAAGAACACTTGTTTAAGCATTCTTATTTGAAAGATAGCAATAACCATAGTGAACGTGTTTCTGATGGCTGAAACACGTTCATTGGTTGTTTTTTTACTTTTCTAAAGTATGTGACGGATTTACTTAGTCTTGAGGGAATGGATGACTTATGTTTTTGACTGAAATTGAACGGTTAAATATGCAGAAGCTTGTACTTCTGCATATTTTTTGCATTTTTTTATTGTAAGTTGATGTTAGATAAAAAGAGGAAGGGAGAGGTGATGAAAATTCTAAATTAATTACTAACTAAACAAAATACATAAAACAAATAGTGAGGAGAATTCAAATGAAAAGAAACAAATTGATAATGAGTATGTTTTTGATCATATCCATGATTATATTAGCAGCTTGCTCAAGCTCTAATGAAAAGAAAGATACAAGCTCACATGAAAATATGGATATGGAAGAAATGCATTCAGGTACAGGGGAATTGCCAGAAGGGTTAAAAGTAAAAGAAAATCCAACGTATAAAGTTGGAAGTCAAGCGATAATAAATGCAGACCATATGAAAGGTATGAATGGAGCTGAAGCTACTATTATTGGTGCTTATGATACTACTGTCTATGCTATTTCCTACACCCCTACAAATGGTGGGGAAAAGGTTACAAATCATAAATGGGTCATACAAGAGGAGATTGAAAATGCTGGTGATGAACCATTAAAACCAGGTACAGAAGTAACTATTAATGCAGATCATATGGATGGCATGGATGGAGCAAAAGCGGAAATAGACTCATCAGAAAAAACGACGGTGTATATGGTTGATTATAAACCTACTACCGGAGGGAAAGAAGTAACAAATCATCAATGGGTTACAGAAAGTGAATTATCAGCAAAATAATTGTTTAAAACAAGATAATCCTATTTAGAATAGTAGAATGAAAGAATAGGCTGCTTTTTTTGCAGCCTATTCATGTATGTAATCTTTCTTCATTTTTTCTTTTTCTTCATTTTTAAAAAAATAACTAATAATAAAAGTATAATAGTAATATAAATAATATTCCCCTCCAGAAAAGATGATTTTATCGATAAAAGTTTACTTATAGAATACGCTTCTATAAATAAAGAAGGAATCTTGCCTATTGTGCTGGCAATCGTATAAGGAACAATTCGAATTTTACTAGCTGCTGCAGTTAGTGTAACTACTCCTGAAGGAACAAAAGGGAGAATCCTTAAAGAAATAATTAGAAAGATAGCTTCAAATTGTGAGACATGCTGCAATTTCTTTAAAATATTCCACTTATTTTTATTAGAGGACCTTATCTTGTATATTCCTTTTCGATATAAAATAAAACTAATGAAAGCCCCTAATGACTCTCCGATTATGGATATAATCAATCCTTCTTCAAAAGAAAAAAAACGTATATTTACACCAGTAAGAAAAGCACTAGGCAGGAAACCGAATATGGCAATTAATATATTTAGAATAATGCTGATAATGCCTACTAAAATGGGGTTGGACGGTAAATGAATAAGGGTATAGTCTGTCAATTACTGTCCTTTCCTGTCCATTTGTACCCAACTCCCCAAACAGTCAATAAGTATTCTTCAGCGGGAAATCCAGACTTTCGGAGTTTGTCGCGTAAATTTCTAATATGGGAATCAATTGTTCTATCTTCAGTCGTTACTCCATATCCCCAAATGGAGTTTATTAAATGGTCTCTTGTGAAAACTTTATTTTGGTTTTGAAGAAAAAGATTCATCATTGCAAATTCTTTTGGGGTCATCGCAATTTCTTTCTCTTGATAGTGTAATTCGAAAGATTCCTGATCTAATGAAAGTCCTTCAAAAAAAATTTTTTCAAAACTTTTCTTTTTCCTTCTTAACATGGCTTCAATTCTTGCTACAAGTTCTTCTCCATCAAAAGGCTTCGAAATATAATCATCTGCACCAATGTTTAAGCCTTTTACTATATCTTGTTTTTCCGTTCTTGCAGTAAGCATAATAATTGGGGTATCCCAATATTTTTTCATTTCTTTACACGCTTCCCAACCATCCATTTCTGGCATCATTAGATCCAGTAATATAAGATCAACAGGATTGGATTCTAAATAAATGATGGCATCAATGGCGGAGCTCATTTTTATGCAATGATATTCCTCTGGCGATAAGTAAAGGGAAATCAAGTCTAACATTTGTGGTTCATCGTCCACTATTAGGATGTTTTTCATTATTTTTCAGCTCCATTAGTATGAAAAGTTAAGGTAAAGGTTGTACCGTTATTTAGTTTGCTATGAACATTAATAGATCCGCCTTGAGCATAAACTAATTCTTGCACAATGGCTAATCCTAGACCCGTCCCACCTAAAGATCTTTTCCGAGACTTTTCCACTCGGTAAAATCGATTAAAAATGTTAGGAAGATCTTTTTCAGGTATTCCTTTCCCGTTATCTTTAATGATGATATCAGTGGTTTTCTTCCTTGGAGTGACTGTAATCAATGTTTCACTGCCGATCGATGAATACTTGATAGAGTTATCCAATAAATTAATTATAATTTGTTCAAGTCTCGATGGATCTGCATATAAATAAGTCCTTTCAGGGCAATGGACTACAAGACTCATATTTTTCTCTTTGAAGGCAGGAGAAAGCTTAAGTTCCATTTTCTTCAGCAAATCATTAAGTAAAACCTTTTGTTTTTGAATAACAAAGGTATTTTTATCAATTTTTGCTAAAGCAAATAAATCTTCAATTAAGGAAGAAAGGCGGTTTGCTTCTTCTACTATAATCTGCAAATACTTCTCTTGGTCTTTGCTAGTAAGATTTCTAGTCATTACAATATCTGAATAACCCTTTATGTAAGTCAAAGGCGTCCTTAATTCATGGGAAATACTGGCTAAAAAATCATTCCGTTCTTTTTTTAAATAATTTAAGTCCTGTGCTAATAATTTGATGGATTTAGCCAACTCTCCTAATTCATCATTTCCTGTTTTGGGAAGAGTAACGGAAAACTTCCCTTTACTGATTTGATAGGTGGCTTCTTTCATTTTCACGAGTGGTTTCGTAAGGGCTTTTGTTAAGATGATGATTACGATAAATGTAAGCAATAGCGCAATTAAACCAGCAAGTGAAAAATGTTGATTTAATCTTTCTATTAAAGATTGGATAGACGCAGTTTTTTGGAACATATAAACATAGCCAATTGTTTCATTGGTTGTTCCAATCGGACTTATGGTAATAATATAAGGTTTCTTTTTCCAGTCTTTTTCTACTATTTGACCGTCCGCATTTATTCTTGAATGCGGCTTTTTTAAATAGGATTGAATTTGATTATTTTTGAAAGAGGATCCTAATATGGTGCCAAAATTATCCGTAATAACGACGTCTGTAATGGCTTCAGATTCCATTAATGCAACATGGCTAATAGTATTCACGTCAAAATGTTTTGCCAGAATATCACGGTGGGAATTGCCTCTTGCCTGCAAGGAAGATAATTCTTCTTCAATTCTCGAGTTGACTAAAGCATTATGCAGAAAGAAGAACATAAACGTTTCAAGTCCAAAAATAATTAAAAAGAATACGATGCCTAATTTAAAGGAAAGTTTTTTCAATTTTTATCACCTTAATTGGAAGTTATAAAAGAATACAAGTAGAATACTTCAATAATTTGAAGATTTTATGCAGAAATGCACTATTAATAAAAAAGTAATATATAAGATTTATAACATAAAGACTTCTTTCAGGAATGATAGATTCTTTATCCTAACTATATCATATTAAATAATGCCTTTAGTCTATATTCAAAGCATATTTAGCTATTAGACTTTTAAAAAAAGAATCGTTATAAAACAAAAATATTACATAGAAACATAACTGTAAAATTTTTAACTGAAAATTCGACAAAAAATGATGTTATAATTTTTTTTGTTGTCATACATAAAGCGTTAGGTTTTACCAATGGCATTTAGATACAACTTTTTATCATGCTAAAGAAAAAGTAGATAGGAAATATAGAAAGATAGCTGAGAGAGGAAAAGAGAATGAAAAAACAATTGGATAAGCCATCTTCTGTGATATCAATTGGAATTGCAGCCTTTTTCCTTTTATTTATGAATGATTCCATTGCATTTGCAGCTTCCGACGATATAAATGGGGCGGAAATAGAGTCAGAGATAAATAGTGCGAAGCAGGAGCTGTATCAATTAAAGAGTGAAGAAGATAAGATAAATTTAGAAGTAAAGCGCCTGGATATGTTAATCAGTGATATAAATCAAAAAATAAGAGAGAAAAATGAAGAAATTCTTCATACAAAGCTGAAAATAGAAGAAATAAATACAGAAATTACAGACTTGCAGGATCGTCTGAAAAAACGGGAAGAATTGTTAAAAGAACGTGTCCGTTCCTACCAGCAGACAGGGAGCATAGGAATACTTGATGTATTAATGGGGGCTCAAACGTTTCGTGATTTTATCGATAGAGTAGGAGCTGTTAGTACGATAGTAAATGCAGATGGAAATTTGATCCGTGAGCATATAGAAGATAAGGAGCTTCTAGAAAGCAAACAGATAAGCGTAAAAGCAAAGCTGGAAAACCTGCAGAAAAATGTAGAAGATATGAATGCAATGAAGAAAGAGCTGGATGTACAAAAAAAGGAAAAGGATGCTGTCATGGCTTCTTTAAAAGCTGACGAAGAAACGATGGAAAAGGAAAAATTAAACCTGGAAGAAGAACAATCTGTACTTGCAGCACAAGAGGCTGCCATTGGAAAAGCAATAGGACAAGGTGCTGATCAGAATAATATCAATAACATCTTAGGAAAATGGACAAAACCAGCTCAAGGTCAATTAACATCAAAACTAGGAGAGAGATGGAATAAATTCCATGCTGGAATAGATATTGCAAACCCATCGGATGTTCCTATTGTAGCTGCAGCAAATGGTGTGGTCAGTCGGTCTTATTATTCAACAAGTTATGGGAATGTTATTTTTATCACTCATTCTATTAAGGGACAAATTTTTACAACAGTATATGCACATATGGATAGTAGAACTGTTCAAGAGGGAGCAAGCGTTTCTGGTGGACAGCAAATAGGGATCATGGGAAATACTGGCCAATCGTTTGGACAACATCTGCATTTTGAAATGCATAAAGGCGAATGGAATGCAGCCAAATCAAATGCAGTAAATCCATTGGATTATATTTCTATGTAATATTTCTATTTCATACAAACTATATAGGCCTATCATTATGCTGAGAAAATTAAAAGAACCAGTTTGTTTTACATGCAGCAAACGGGTTCTTTATTTTATCCCACTCTTAACGGGCAGTAAGACCCCCACCTCCAGATTCCGAGAAATCGAGGAAGCTAGGTGTTGAAACTCGCCCATAAAGGTCCGATAAGAGGTACACAAACTAAGGTCGCCACGTCCTGTGGCAACGTTTGTGTGATCCACATCCTGTGGACCGCAACTAACCATCAGTGAGGGATGAACAAAACTCCCACTGATGAAAGGTTCACTTTATTATACAGTTATTTCTTTTTATCAACATGAATATATATTTTTAGTTTATCCTCTGTAATTCCTATGATTAGAGGTGTTTTAGGCGTTATTGATAATATTCTTCTTATTTCCATCGGAATGGAGATGCGCCCGCCGCTAATATAGCATTGATTTAACGTTTTATTATCATGGGAAGTTTGGATAATAATAGATTTATTTAAGATATATACATAAAGAAGATCTCCATTTTTAATTTTTAATTCTCTTTGCAGTTGTTTAGGGATGGATATCTGCCCGTTTTTATAAATTTTTCTTCTTATCAAATGTATCAACACTTTCTATAATCTTTATCGCACACTTAACGGGCAGTAAATCCCCCACCTCGGGGATGCTGAGAAATCGAGGAAGCTAGGTGTTGAAACTCGCCCGTAAAGATCCGATAAGAGGTACACAAACTAAGGTCGCCACTTCCTGTGGCAACGTTTGTGTGATCCACATCCTGTGGACCGCAACTAACCATCAGTGGGGGATGAACAAAACCCCCACTGATGGAAGGTTCACTTTATATAAGTCCACTTAACAATAATGCTCCTTAACAAATTTTCATACATTATATAAAAGATTCGTGAAGAAATTATGCAGATTTACATGCTATGGCAAGAATGTTATTTTTAATAGTTGACTCCAATTTTTAAGAATTTATTTTTTAAAAACCAATTTATCCCACACTTAACGGGCAGTAAAACCCCCACTGATGGAAGTTCACTTTATATGGAAAGTCCAGCCACTGTGACTTAAAGCATACTACCTGTAGAATCTATAAGGATAGAATTCCATAAACTTAAGAAGAAATATACATTAATAAAGGTAAAATTTGCAGAAAAGATCGCCTTTTATCTGTGAATATAACAATATAATAAAATTTGGATCAAAACGAAGGTGCAGGATTCCTTCGTTTTTTTGTTTTAAATATTGCTACAAATTCTCATTTTTTTCTGCATAATTCTCTTTTAGACTCAACACATAATGCTGCAGAACAATAGAATGCATCATTATCATTCAGAAAGGAAGGGATTTTACATGTTTATAAATTGGTTAAGAAGCAGTCCGACAGCTTCAGGCATTTTAGTTGTTTTTCGATTATACCTTGGGTATTCGTTTCTTACAGCAGGATTTCATAAACTGAAAGGTGGCTTTGATGCTTCAGGATTTATAAAAGCTGCCATTGCAAATCCGGTAAAAGGACCTGAAGGAGATGTTCTTTACGGATGGTATGTATCATTTTTGAAAGGTTTCGCATTGCCGAATGTTGATGTTTTTAACATAATTGTCCCACTAGGAGAATTGTTAGTTGGTTTGGGCTTAATTCTTGGCTGTTTGACTATTGCAGCAGCATTCTTCGGATTAATAATGAATTTTTCCTTCGTTTTAGCTGGTACAGTTTCTTCCAATCCGCAAGACATTTTTCTTGGAGGCATGATTTTAATCTCTGGTTTTAATGCGGGTAAATATGGGCTAGATCGATGGGGTATTCCTTTCCTCCGCAAAACGGTTTTAAAACAAAAAGAGAATACAAACTTGCAAAAATCAGGTTAAGAAATATCCAAATCCCCTTTGGGGAGCCTTGCTGCTTCTATAGCAGCTCCTATAAGGGGATTATTTTGTCCAATTGCTGAGAAAACTCGATTTATCAGCAGCATTCCAATTATTATTCTCAGCAGCAAGGCAAACTCCATTTTTTTAATCTGATAAGATTCCTAGAAAAAAAGGATATTCATACATACTCGATATCTTTTCATGTGATGAACTGGCTGATTTTTGTTTAATGAACATTCTTCAAAAATAAATCCTTACCTACATACATAATGGATGAACAATCAAAGGAGGAATGAATACTCCATTTTGTCCTATAGAATGCAAAGATTCTGCCAACTTACATACTAAATTCTTCTTATAAATCTTATAAACAGTGAATTCTTTGGAGGTGGAAAAGAGTGAAGAAGTTAATTTTTCCTTTATTTGTTTTAGCATTTATTTTTTCTTTTGATTTAACAGCTAAAGCAGATGAAGGGCACTCGGATGAACAAAATATGGAACAAATGATTGATACATTCAAGGGTGAAAACCACACTGTCCAACATGAAGATAATGATAATCATGGTGACGAGCAGCATGGAAGCATTGAGGATGCTGATGGATATGATAGCAAAAATAGCAGCCATGAAGAAGAAGGCGACAGTAATACGGAAGATGCACATTCTTCAGGTATTGTGGAAGATGGTCATAAAGAGGAAGGCAGCAATCATCATGGACCAGTAGTGGAAGCTCCGCCAAATTATAAAGTGTTAGGAGCATATGGCGCTGTAAATCTATCTTTTATTTTGATAGGCATATGGAATAAATGGTTCCGCAGGAAGGGGATATAGAAATGTCCATGCCAGAGAATAAAATAAAAACAGAAAAAGACTCTTTTGATCTACTATCAATAGCAATCGTTAAAAAGTTTGTAAAAAGTAGCTGGTATCCAGGCATTTTTCAATGGATTGTTATCTTTGTATTTTCCATCATTGTTTTTGAATTAGTAGTGGGTACGGTAAATCCAAGTAAAAACTTGGGTACAACCATGACTTGGGTATTATGGTGGCCGATTATTCCCATCCTCTTTACCATAGCCGGCCGCTTCTGGTGTGCGGTGTGTCCATTCGGCAAATTAAGTGATATTATTCGGAAAACAATCGGTGCGAATCGACCGATGCCAAAGTTTTTAAAAAAGTATGGAATCTGGCTGATTGATTTGTTTTTTATTGCGATTACATACAGCGATCACGTCTGGGGAATTGTTGAATCTCCTCGGGGATCTGGCTACTTATTACTATTATTAGTCACAATGGTTGTTGCGACTTCCGTTTTCTATGAAAGAAGAACATTTTGTAAGACACTATGTTTCCTAGGCGGTCTAGCTGGAAACTATTCACGATCTGGAGCCGTTCAAATAAAAGCTACACCTGAAATATGTAAAACCTGTAAAGTGCAATCCTGCTATAGGGGAACTGAAAAAGTAGAAGGATGTCCAATGTTTCAGTTTCCACGGACAATGGAGTCCAGTGCTGAATGCAATATTTGCGGAAACTGTGTAAAAAACTGTCCAAATAATTCAGTGAAAATTACGACAAGAATTCCAACAAAAGAGTTGTGGGGGCTGAAAAATCCGAAGATTGAACATGCATCTCTTGCAGCAGTTATTATGGGAATTGTATTCGTACAAAATATCACTATGCTTGAACCATGGCAGGATATATTAAATGCGATTGGAATGGTTACAGGGACCTCCAGCTATAATGTTAATTTTACTGTCGCTTTTATTATTGCCATGGCTATTCCTATTTTTTTATTAATAGGTACCGCCAAGCTAGCATCTTTCTTTGGCATGAAAGGTACTGTGAAAAAGAACTTTACCCGTTTTGGTTATGCGATTATCCCGCTGGATCTTGCTGCACACCTAGGGCATAACCTTTTCCATATCTTCACAGAAGGCAAAGCTATTTGGTATAATTCGATTGGATTATTTGGAATAGAATCCAATCCCGCAAGTTTAAGTCTCGCTTCTATTTCAACAGTTCAAATGATTCAGTATTTGATCATCACAATTGGATGGATTGGGACAACATTCGTAGTATACAAGATGAGCAATACGGCATCATTTAAAGCAATACTGCCATATTATGTGCTGATGTTCTTATTAGCAGTCGTTAATATTTACTTTTTCTCACTTCCAATGAGTCATAGAGTTTAGCAAAGAAAGAGGACTGAAAAATGAAGAAAGCATCTATTATTGCTAGTTTGTTGTCACTAACTATTATCGTTTCAGGATGTAGTGTATCAAAGGAAAGCACTGCAGAGAAAAAAGAAATTAAAAAAGGATTTAAAGTTAAGCACTTGCATGGTGTTTCCTATGCAAAAGACGAGAAAATATACCTTGCTACTCATGAAGGAATGCTTGCGACTGACAGTGATGGCGGAAAATGGATCTTAAAGGGAAACAGTGATTTTGACTTTATGGGATTCAGCGTCATGAGTGATGGAACAATGATGACGAGTGGACATCCTGGAAATGATTCGAATTTACCGAACCCACTAGGTGTTATGGTTAGTATGGATAATGGCGAAGAATGGAAATCTAAGTCATTGCTTGGAAAAGTAGATTTTCATATTTTGACTTCCAATTTCAACAATCCCAAAATAGTATACGGAATAAATCAAATGGACAGTGGAAATTATAAGGCTGGTATTTATAAAAGTGGTGATGGAGGAAAAGAGTGGAAAATGATTGATTCGGCTGGACTTCCACAGGATTTGCATCAAATATATTCGCTAATATCTTTGCCAGATGATGAAAATGCCTTGATTGCCGGAACGGATATGGGTGTGTTTCGTTCAACAGATGGCGGGAAAACATGGAGTACTGCAGATCAAAAAAGACTGATCACCGCTATTAATGTTCTTCCTGATACAAAAGAATTAATCAGTTATTCGGTTACAAATAACGAAGCAGGTATTATGATTAGCAAAGATCAAGGGAATACATGGGAAGGCATAGGAAATGATCTTAGACAAGATGCAGTTGCTTATTTTGGAATGAATCCAAAAAACTCAAATGATATCGTCATTTCAACTTTCGAAAATACGGTAATGACTTCAAAAGATAGAGGGGAAACTTGGAAGAAAATAATGGACAAAGGTGTTATTCAATGAGAATTTAAATAAAGACGAAAAAAGACACCGTAAAATTAAACTAGCATGAAGTGTAGTTGGGCAGTGTCTTCTTTTAGCTTGCAGTTTTGATTAGAAAAACAATGAAAATAAAGTTCTATGTTTATTCAAACATTCTCGATAAAAACTTCATTTTTTACTTGTAGGATAAAGAAAAAAAGGAGTGATATGAATGGAATGGTTATCCTATTTGCTATTTTTAATTTGTCCTCTCATGATGATCTTGTGCATGAAAGGGATGAATGGTCATAAGCATAATGCTTCACACGCTTCGAAAGAAATAGATGTAAAAATGACTAAACTAGAGCAAGAGAACGAACAACTTCGAAAAGAAATCAACGCACTTTCCATACTAGTAAAAAAAGAATCGTAAATGTTAAATGCCGCTGCCTAAAAAGGCAGCGGTATTTTTTGTGGAAAGTAACTATGAATACATTTATACAATTCATGTTTTAATTTGAATGCGTCCTTTCCTTTTGGATGCACTTTAACTATGCATTGTGAAAGAATAATAAAATCGTATATTTACTTCCAGCCTCGAAAGGAATAACATGAAGAGGAGAGTAGTTAATTAGAAGCATGTATTTGGGCAGGGAGGAAAAGCAGATGGGGTATCAATACGCAAAAAGAATGGAAAAAGTAAAACCTTCAGCAATTCGAGAATTATTAAAATTAGGGGCAGATCCAGATGTTATTTCATTTGGAGGAGGCTATCCGGATCCGACTATGTTTCCAATTGATAAATTACGAAAAGTCTTTGATAGTGTTCTTCTGGAGGAAGGTCAGCAGGCGCTGCAATATACTACTTCTGAAGGGCATCTAGGACTTCGCCAAAAGCTGGTGAAACGAATGGAGAAAATCGGAGTATCATGCGAATTGGAGAATCTGTTTATTATTAATGGCGGCCAGCAAGGGTTGGATCTTGTTGCGAAAATGTTTATTGATAGAGGAGATGTCATTATTACAGAAGATCCTACCTTTTTAGGAGCACTGGTTGCTTTTAATCCATATGAACCAGAATATGCAGGAGTATCGATGGATGAAAAGGGAATGAATATGGATCATCTTGAACAAGTATTAAAAGCAAATCCTGCTGCAAAAATTATTTATACAGTTCCAGATTTTCAAAATCCGACTGGTGTTACGATGAGTCTAGAACGCAGAAAACGTCTAGTTGAATTGGCAAATGAATACAATGTGATTATTATTGAAGACAGTCCATACCGGGAAATACGATTCGAAGGGGAAGATTTGCCTTCTATTAAAAGCTTTGATACAGAAGGAAGAGTCATACATTTAGGAAGCTTCTCCAAAATTCTTTGTCCAGGCATGCGTCTTGGTTGGGTTGTAGCAGAAAAAGAGCTGGCGGAAAAACTTTGCTTATTAAAAATGGCAGCAGATACACAAAGCTCCACATTAAATATGCATGCAGTTAATCGTTTTATGGAGCTTTATGATTTGGACGAGCATATTCAACAATTAAAAAAGATGTATAAACATAAAAAGGACATTATGTTCAAAACAATGGAAAATAAATTTCCGAAGAGTGTGCAATATACTAATCCACAGGGTGGGTTATTTACATGGCTGACTTTGCCAAAACATATCGATACGGCTGCGCTTATGAAAGAGTCTGTGTTGCCAGAAGCAAAAGTTGCCTATGTACCTGGCAGCAGCTTCTTTCCAATACAAGAAGAACATAATCATTGCCGCATTAATTATTCGTATATGTCGAAAGAAAAAATTATCGACGGAATAACAAAGCTGGGGAAAATTTTGAATAAATATTGTTAGAAGTGGTTTTATGTGTGAATGTACAGGCAACTTTTTAGGTTGATTAACCATCATAGCTTGCAAAATTTAGTATTAGAAAAAATATTTAACATCCTTCTTCTTATAAAAGAAAAGGATGTTTTTTTGTTCTGAAAGTTGCCATTAATTATTTTTTTAAAGCTAAAAAAATCAACCCTTTTAGAGAAAAGAAAAAGTCTCCTCTCAAAATAAAGTTTATCCCACTCTTAACGGGCAGTAAAACCCCCACAGATGGAAGTTTACTTTATAAAAAAGTGGGTTAGAAAATGTGACAAATTTCGAGACTATTTTCAAAAAATTTTGTATTATTCAAAAATACAGTATCCTGTATACATTTTTTTGTGGAGGAGGAAACAAATAATAGAACAGAACTCCCATGCAGAGACGTTATCGGATAAAACGTATAACCAAATAAAAAAAGTGATTATTGAAAGAGAGCTTTTAGCAGGTGATCTATTAAGAGAGGAAGAAGCTGCATCCATGGATGGTATAAGAAGAACTCCACTTTGAAAGGGAATACCAAGATTTATCACATGTTGAAAATGGAAAAATTACAAAAATTGCAGTTATTACGCTTCATGAAAATAACAACTTTCTAAAATTACACAATGTTTATTGAAATGAGGTCCATTATTTAATTAGGGGGAGTTACATTGAAAAGACAATATAAAAAATTATTGAGCTTAGCTGGGGTTGGAGTATTAAGTTTAGGTTTGCTGGCAGGTTGTGCCCCTCCGAAGGGTACTAGTGATAGTGCAGGAAATGACGCCAAAAAAGATAATAAGGAAGAAATTAAGGTTGGACTAGTAACACAGCTATCTGGTGGCGGAGCACTTTATGGAGAACAAATGAAAAATGGAGCACAGCTCGCTGTCGATGAAATTAATGAAGCTGGTGGAGTATCAGGAAAGAAACTAAAGCTTGTTGTTCAAGACGATCAAGCGAATCCGAGTGAATCAGTTAAAGTTACACAAAGATTAGTGACGGAACAAAATATCGATGCTTGGATGGGAACATTAAAAAGCTCGGATACTCTTACGGATTTAACGATTACATCTAAACAAGATATTCCAAGTTTTGTACCGATTGCAGTTGCGGATGCGATTACGCAATCGGGCTATAAGAACGTATTCCGCAACGTTTCTAATAATAGCTTACAAGTAAAAGCATTAGTCGATTATATTTTAAAGAATCAACCCCATAAAAAAATTGCTATTATTGCTGAAAATACAGATTATGGCCGTGGATTGACAGAGGCGTTTACGAAGGATTTTAAAGCTGGCGGTGGAAAAGTTATTAACAATGAATTTTACAATGTAGGACAAAAAGAATTTAATGATCAGCTGACAAAAATCAAGTCAAATAAACCTGATGCCATCGTTATTTCTGGGTTGGTTGCTGAAGGGTCCCTTATTGTTAAGCAAGCAAAAGATCTAGGAATGGATACACAATTTTATAGCTACGGTGGATTTATGGGAACAGCTCCAATTGATTTGGCTGGAAAAGCTGCAGATGGATTAATTCATACTGAATATTTTACACCAGTTAAAGGGGATAAAAAGATTGAAAGTTTCGTTAATAATTACGAAAAGAAATATAACAAAGTGCCAGACAGCTATTATTCAGCAGCCACTTATGATGCCATATACCTTTATGCAGAAGGTGTAAAAAATGCAGGTTCTGTTGAAGGCGCAAAAGTAAATGAAGCAATTAGAGGCATAAAGAATTTCCAAGGAGTAATGGGCAATATTTCATTCGATTCAGAAGGACAAGCCAATACAAAAGTATGGATTGGTCAAATTCAGGATGGAAAACAAGTAGTCATCCATCGTCCTGAGTGATTTTTGTTAGTAGGTAGGAAGACAGGGCATTTAAAATGCCTTGCTTCCTATAATAATTAACAATATTATGTACAGGAAAAGATAATTAAAAGGTGAAGTGGAGTGATGTACTTTGACAGAATTTGTACAAACCATTGTAAATGGTTTAACACTTGGAACGCTTTATTCCCTCGTTGCTTTAGGTTTGACGCTGATATATGGTGTTATGCACTTATCTAATTTCGCACAAGGTGAATTTGCTATGATTGGTGGATTTGCAGCCTATTATTTGGTGAATCAGGGATTCTCATATGCTGCTGCTGTTATTCTTGCATTCGGTATTGCTGGATTAATTGGTCTATTAGTTCATTTGCTTGCTTATCATCCCTTAAGAAACAGCAATCACATTAATATGATGTTAAGTTCTTTAGGTGTGTCGTTATTTCTTATTAATCTCGCACAATATTTCTTTTCTCCAAATCCAAAAGTGGTGGAAAGCCCTCTTTCTGGTCATAGTTTCCAAATGCTCGGTATTTTTGTTTCTCATCAACGTATATTAATTGTTATTGTAAGCATTTTGTTGTGCGGGCTCACGTATGCATTGTTAGAATATTCAAGATTTGGACGCTCTGTTCGAGCCATTTCTCTTGATCCTGATACTGCTACTTTATATGGCATTGCTACAAAAAAAATCTCCTTTTTAACTTTTATGTTAGGCGTTGCCTTAACAGGAACGGCTGGTGCATTACTTACCCCAGTATATAATGTGTATCCTACAATTGGAATATCGCTTACACTAAAAGCATTTGTAGTCGTAGTATTAGGTGGAATGGGGAATGTAAAAGGTGCGATTGCAGGTGGTATTATTGTAGGTCTTATTGAAAGTTTAACTGGTGGTTATATATCTACCGCTTTCCAAGATGCTATCGTATTCGGCGTTCTTTTCTTAGTGCTTGTATTTAAACCACAAGGCATACTTACGAAAGTACAGGGGGAAAAGGTATGAGATCAAAACAAGCCATATTTTTATCTATAGTTTTTCTTGGAATTGTTTGTGTTGTTGCAAGTCTTTATATTCAAAATCTATATTTTTTGCGTGTATCTACATTAGCTGTTATTACTGCGATACTTGCAGTCAGCGTAAACCTACTTGTCGGTTATACTGGGCAGATTTCTTTAGGACATGCTGGATTTTATGGTATAGGTGCTTATTCTTTTGCTCTTTTGACTACTCATCTAAACTGGCCAATATGGCTTAGCTTTTTAACAGCTTTTATCCTTTCTGGTTTAATGGGGCTTGTACTTGGATTGCCGACGACTAAACTAAAAGGGCATTTTTTGGGAATTGCCACACTAGGGTTTGGAATTATTGTAAATGTAGTGCTCAATAACTGGATTTCAATTACTGGAGGGCCAGTAGGGATTCGAAATATTCCTATTCCTTCGGTGTTTGGCATATCCCTTCAATATGAAAATTACTTTTTATCATTTACTGTTGCTTGCTTACTCATTATTATTCTTTTAGTTTACTTTGTTATTAGTTCTGCTATTGGAAGAGCTTGGAGATGTATTAAGCGAGACGAGATTTCCGCAGAAGTTAGTGGAATTAATGTATATGGATATAAACTGTTAGCTTTTTCATTAAGCGGAGGAATTGCAGGAATAGCTGGATCTTTATATGCATCTTTTATGACTTTTGTCAGCCCAGAAGCATTTGATTCCAACCAATCCATTACCATCATTACAACCGTTATTCTTGGTGGGGCAGGAACGTTGGTTGGACCGTTGCTCGGGACAGGCATCATAACGGTACTAAACGAATCGCTGCGGGATTTTCAAGAATTGAGACTTATTATTTATGGTTTGCTGTTAGTCGTATTTATTGTTTTTATGCCACAGGGAATTTACTTGTTTATAAAGGAACGTGCAAAAAGCTTATGGATGCCTAAAAAACAAAAAAATTTGATTCCAAGAGGACAGAAACAAACGAAGGAGGTAGATCAATGAGTGAAGTTTTAATTCAAGCAGAAGGCATTTCCGTACAGTTTGGTGGATTGCTGGCGGTAAAAGAAGTGGATGTACAGGTGAAATCTGGAGAAATTTTAGGAGTAATTGGACCGAATGGAGCAGGGAAATCAACTTTTTTAAATGTTCTAACTGGATTACAGCGCCCATCACAAGGATACTTGCGAGTAAAGGAGCAGAATATAACAGATTTAAAAGCATGGAAAATGGCCAAATTAGGTGTGGCAAGAAGCTTTCAAACAATCAGGCTGTTGGAGGATTTAAATGTTTTAGATAATCTGTTGATTGGTGGACATTTATATGCAAAAAAGAATTTTTTTGATGTACTAGGCAGAACGAGTTCTTGGAGAAGAACAGAACAGCAGTTAAGAGAAAAAGCGATAAATACCTTATCATGGCTTGGATTAGAAGACAAAGTAAATGAACTTGTGAGAAAACTTTCCTTGGAGGAAAGGAGACGTGTGGAAATAGCTAGGGCATTAATGACTCGCCCAAGTGTTTTATTGCTTGATGAGCCATGCGCTGGTTTTAATCCAAATGAATCTATGAAATTAAGTGAAGTAATTCTTTCTATTCGTGATCGTGGAATTACCGTTGTCTTAGTAGAGCATAACGTTAAAATGGTTATGTCACTTGCAGATCGGATTGTCGTTTTAGACCATGGGGAAAAATTAATGGAGGGTACGCCTGATGAAGTATCCAAAAATGAAGCCGTAATAAAAGCTTATTTAGGGAGTGAAGTCCATGCTTGAAATTAATGCACTAAAAAGTGGCTACGGAGATATTACTGTATTGCAAGGTGTTAATCTGAGTATAAACGAAGGGGAAATTGTTGGTCTTTTAGGGACTAATGGTGCAGGCAAAACAACATTACTTAAAACCATTTCTGGACTGATAAAAGCAAAAGAAGGGACAGTTACCTATCTAGGAGAAAACTTGTTGAAAATCCATCCTTCTAAACTTCTAAGTATGGGGATTGCGCATGTTCCACAAGGGCGCCATATTTTCTCCAAAATGACAGTTTCAGAGAATCTTCAAATTGGTTTAGATGGTGTGAAAAAACGTGTGGAAGCGAAAGAGCGATTAGAATACGTGGTGAACTTGTTTCCAAGACTTGAGGAACGGATGAATCAGTTTGGAGGGACATTAAGTGGTGGAGAACAGCAAATGTTGGCTGTTGCACGCGCACTAGTAACGAAACCCAAGTTATTGATATTGGATGAGCCATCAATGGGATTAGCACCTATTGTTACACAAAAGATGTTTGAATCAATCAAGCAAATTGCGAAAGATGGAACAACTATTTTTCTTGTGGAACAAAATGCCGTTGCGGCTTTAAATATTATCAATCGGTTATATATTATGGAAAGAGGAGAAATTGTTTATCAATCACAGCAAATAGATGAGAAGGAATTGGACAATGTAAAAGAGGTTTACCTTGGAATATCATCTTAATAGTTGAAAATTGGAGATAAGATGGAAACTAGTTTGTTTGTTTCTGTCTTTTTGTTTTGGTTATGCTCATGGTTTTAAATAAGTTTACAGAGAAACAGCGAAATTAATATGATTAGAGTAAGGGATTGATGTATATAGGAAAATATTGTATGCAAAAAACATGTGAGGTTTTCTTACAAATTAATTTACAAAAGAATAGAATTCTAGTTAAATAATTGTATACAGAATACAGTATTCAGTGTTCGTGAATTAGCATCTATTATTTTATATGATATGTATGCTTTGGATTAAATATTTAATAGAAAATAAGTATGGGTGATCATGCATTATATAGATCGTCGTGTAAAACCGAAAGTCATGTATCTGTTACTGCATTTAATAAAGACTTTATGTTAAAGCAAATAAAACATGTTCAAGACCTGATAAAGAAATAATGTATGGTCTGCTCACAGATCGTTGGGTAAGTAAATATGAGGAATTTTTTGAATATTCATTTATTTATCCCACTCTTAACGGGCAGTAAAACCCCCACTGATGGAAAGGTTCACTTTATCAGCTCTGCTCATTAAGGTTTAAAATCAGCACATTATTTCATCAAATCTAAAATACGAGGAGGGAATTATGGAGCTTAGGTATGATAATAAAGTATTTGATATCAAACCCAAAAATTTGATTGTTATGGGATTTACCCCTAGAGATGGGAAGGTAATAAGGGAACTATTTGAAGCATTAAGAAAAATAGGCGGTTCTATTCCTGCTAAAACACCAATGACTTATCCTTTGTCACCAGAACTTCTGACAACTAGTGATGAAATATCTGTTGTAGGAAATGATACTAACGGTGAAGTAGAATACTTAATTATTCCTATTAATGGTGATATTTATATAGGAGTGGGCAGCGATCATGCTGATAAGCATGTAGAGTCATACGATATTCAAAAATCGAAACAATTGTGCGCCAAGCATATGTGTAAAGAGGTTTGGAAATGGAGTGAAGTCAAAGATCATTGGGATAAAGTAGTTTTGGAATCCCGATACTTTGTTGATGGGGTAGACGAGCTTTACCAAAAAAATATTGCAGAAGTCATGCTTCGCCCCGAGAAAATCATTCAATCTGTGGAAGACTTTTATAATAAAAAAATAGCAGATTTGGACTGTGTTATTTTTTCAGGCAGCGTACCAACTCTTGATGGGTTCAGGTATGGAGAACATTTTAGATACTCTTTATTTGATCCAGTGAAAAACAGAAAAATCGGTTCAGAGTATTCGATAATAAAATTATAAAAATGTCATGTTATGGAGCAATTAAATTCTAAGCCCTCGAGGACTTTATGGGGCTGACTTAAAAATAGGCTCTGTTAAATTTCAGTGTTGATTTATAATGGTCAGGAAATTCACTCGCTTTCCGCGGACGAACTGGCAAGTCTCCTCGGTCGTACCTCCCTGTGGGGTCTTTCCAGCCCGTTTTTCCGCAGGAGTCTCGCAAATTTCCTTCCAAAATTAACATTATCGTTTACCAGAGCCTAAAAATAATATACAAGGAAGTGGAGATCATCGAAGAGATTACAAATATTGTCAAAAAGAAATGGTACGACAGAATTCCAAGTACTGTAGTATTTTTGTTTTGTACACTAATCATAGGGGCAGTTTTAACCTATCTTATTCCAGCTGGAGAGTTTGTAAGAGTTGTAGATAAAGAAACGGGAGTTACTAAAATTGATCCTAACTCCTTTCATTATGTAGATTCTTCTCCAACTGGAATTCTTGATGTTTTTAAAAGTATCTACACTGGCCTAGTAGAAGGCAGCGGAATTATTTTCTTGGTATTTCTCGGATATTTCTGGGTATATACGATGATTAAAACGGGGGCATTTAATGCTGTAATTGGAAAGATTATTAATAACAGCCAGCTCCGTCGTTTGTATATTCCGATATTCATTATCCTTTTCGTTTTAGCAGGTTCTACTTATGGAGAATTGACTGCTACATATGGCCTTTTGCCTCTCTTCATCGGATTGGCAATAATGATGAGGCATGATGCAATAATAGGGGTCTGTATATGCGGGATGGCATGTGCTATTGGATCAGCTGTGGCAACATCAAATCCTTATACAACGGCATTAGCACAAAACATTGCACAATTGCCAATGTATTCAGGACAAGGATTAAAATGGCTATCAATGCTAGCTTTCCTAATACCAACTATTTGGTATACGTTAAGATATGCTAACAAAATTAAAAAAGATCCTTCCAAGAGTATTGTCAGTGATTTAGACTTTAGCAGCTACAAGTTTGATGAGGATAAAATCAATGATTTGCAAAATTCTAAAATGACACTCACACAAAAAATAGTCTTAGCCATCTTTTTGCTATCTATAGTGGCAATCGTAGTAGGGTCGGTTCTCTTTAAGTTCGGTCTGCCAGAGGTTGCGATGGTATATACAATAGGTGCATTATTGATGTCATTCGCAGCCAGATATTCCGCAGATCAAATAGCAAAAAACTTTTGTCAAGCTTGTTCTGAGATTATGATGGTCGTCATTTTAATCGGATTAGCCAGAAGTGTCTTAATCATTCTAACGAATGCAGATGTCATTGACACGATTGTTTACGGATTATATCAGCCTATTAAGGATTTGCCACCGTGGGCAAGTGCTCAAGGCATGCTTATTATGCAGACCTTATTAAACTTTGTTATTCCATCTGGTACGGGCCAAGCAGTTACTGTTATGCCTATAATGGTTCCATTAGCAGACTTATCAGGTATTACAAGACAAACGGCCGTTATGGCATTTACTTACGGAGAGGGTTTCTCCAATCTTTTATATCCAACAGCGCACATTGGTATTATGCTGGGAATTGCTAAAATTCCTTTTGGAAGATGGTTTAAATTTTTCATGCCGTTGTTTGGAATTTTACTCGTCATTCAGATGATATTTGTATTAATTGCCGTATTAACCAACTATGGACCATTCTAACAATAGATCGGTGGCAGCCTTCGCCTGAAATAACTGGATGGTACGCAGATGTAACCGGGTGGGACACAACATTTTTTAATAAATATCATACCAGCATTAATAGCTATTTTTATTCTGGTTCTTTATCAAGCCTGGTCGTCCATTAATGAAGCAGGACACATAATAAATATAGTTTAATAGAGAAAGCAAACATAAGTATACATTCTTATTGTTTGCTTTTTTTATTACAAATCACATATTTTGTAAAATAAGAATATTTTTTCTTTAAGATGCATAATATTATTTAGTTTTCGTAAATGTATCTTTTTTTTAAAAATATGTAAGATTTTCTGACAAGTTAGTTTACAAAATTTAAAATTGTTAGATAATAAAAATGCAAACTGTATCCTGTATACAGAAAACAGTTAAATTAAGATAAAATTCTTTCAGTAAAAAATGATAGGAAGCAAATAGAAAAATTCGAATGAAAAGGTGGAATAATGAATGCTATATATTAATGGAGAATGGAAAGAAGCAGAAAGTAAAGAAAGCTTTGATGTATTAAATCCTGCTTCTGGAGAAGTGATAGATCGTGTTGCGAAAGGTGGAAAAAAAGAAGCACAGTTAGCTATTGATGCAGCGCAGGAAGCTTTTTTATCTTGGTCCAAATTAACGGCGAAGGACAGATATGCGTATTTAAAAAAAGCTGCAGATATTTTAAGAGGAAGAGTGGACAGCCTAGCGAAATTAATAACAAAAGAAATGGGAAAACCAGTGTCTGAAGCAAAAGGGGAAATCGGACTCGCAATTGATTATTTAGACTGGTATGCAGAAGAAGGAAAACGCATATATGGTGATACTATTCCAGCTTCGTCTCCATCCAAACGTTTAATAGTAATACGTCAACCAGTAGGTGTTGTAGGTGCGATTACTCCTTGGAATTTCCCAGTAGCGATGATTACTAGAAAGTTGGCACCTGCCCTTGCAGCTGGATGTACTGTTGTTTTAAAACCTTCAGAGGAAAGTCCATTATCTGCTATAGAAGTAGTAAAAGCGTTGCATGAAGCAGGCATTCCAAATGGAGTGGTTAATTTGGTTCACGGGCAGCCGAAGGAAATTGGAGGTGTGATGATGAGCAGTCCAATAGTGAAGAAAATCACCTTTACCGGATCTACTGCAGTTGGGAAAGAGCTTGTTCGAAAATCCGCAGATACAATGAAAAAAGTATCGATGGAGTTAGGTGGACATGCGCCATTTATTATTTTTGAAGATGCAGATATTGATAAAGCAGTAGACGGAGCAATTGCAAGTAAATTCCGAAATGCTGGACAAACATGTGTTTGCACAAATAGAATATATGTCCAAAAGTCTATATCTTTGGAATTTGCTAATAGGTTAAAAGCCAAAATGGAGCAATTAATTGTAGGAAATGGATTAGAAGAAGGTGTGAACATCGGTCCTTTAATCAATGAACGAGCTATTGAAAAAACAGAAAATCATGTATTGGATGCTGTATCTAAAGGAGCTAAGGTCATTTATGGAGGTTCCAAACCTGAGGGAGAAGCATTTAGTAATGGACACTTCTTTAATCCAACTGTCCTTTTACACGCTACGAATGACATGAAAATAGCTTATGAAGAAACTTTTGGACCAGTAGCGCCAATTTTTGTCTTTGAAACTGAAGAAGAAGTAATTGAAAAAGCAAATGATACCGTTTATGGTTTAGCATCTTATATTTTCACTCAAAATGGAGCAAGAATGTTCCGTGTATCAGAAGCACTTGACTATGGAATTGTAGGAGTGAATGATGCAATGCCAACAGTAGCACAGGCACCTTTTGGCGGAGTGAAGGAATCTGGAATTGGTCGTGAAGGCGGTAAATATGGAATAGAAGACTATTTAGAGACCAAATTTGTCTCTTTCGATTTTGCGTAAATTAAGGATAAAGTAAACTTCCATCAGTGGGGGTTTTCCACTGATGGTTAGTTGCACTTATCGGACCTTTACGGGCAGTTATCCTCCGCCTATCTTCCTCGATTTCTCGGAATCTTGAGGCGGGGAGGGGGGCTTACTGCCCGTTAAGAGTGGGATAAAAAGATAATCTTGATTTGAATTGTTGTCAGAATCAATGCTCAGCCTTTAAGAAAAAAAGGATAGGTTGTAAATGAAAAATAGTAATAGGCAGCTTCCAAAATCTAGATGGTCATACCGATTTGAGATCTGAAAAGTGTATTTAGAACAAAAGAACATGAGCTTTAATGGCAAAGAAGCTAGAAACAAGTAAAAATAAAGAAAAGATATAATGGCAGGAAATTGGAGAATAAAAGTAACTTTATTATTCAAAATAAAAACGGATTTAGTAAACATGTAAGGGAATATAACAAATTTATTGAATTGTTATACAATTTATGTATACTTATCACATAACAGACGAGAATTCTGGATACAGAATACAAAAAACAGAAAGAGGTTATGTTTGGTGATAAATAAAATTGTACAATCAGAAACGTTAGCAGATCGTGCTTATAAAGAAATAAAAAAAGCAATTATACGTGGAGATTTTCTGCCGGGTGATTCATTACCTGAAGAAGAAATTGCTTCTATGCTTGGAATCAGCAGAACACCAATTCGAAAAGCAATTGCAGAACTGACGTATGATGGGTTGGTTACATCTGAGAATGGAAAAAAGGCACGTATTTCCTTTATTTCTGAAAATGATTTTCAAAACTACATTAAATTAAGAAAAGTTCTAGAAGTATTTTCAGCAGAAGAAGCCGCCCCTCTTGTAACGGATGAAATGATTATTCATTTAGAGACGCTGATGTTAAATCAGGAAAAAGCAATAGAGGAGAAAGATCTTTATGCTTACATTGATTTAGATTCTCAATTCCATGTTGGTATAGCTGAAATTTCTAATAATAGAAAGCTGCAGGATTTTATCGAGCAAATTCATAACCAATTAACAAGATATCTCGTGCTCTCTGGTACTCTTGCTGAAAGTGCAAAAGAAGCACATGAAGAGCATTTAAAGATAATTGAAGCATTAAAAGAACGGAATGCAACGAAAGCTGGAGAAGCTATCCGCTATCATATAGACAATGTAGAACGGCGTTCATAGTTTTAAGTTTTAACATCATAAATGGAGGTATTTTTGCATGATTGTGGCTGTTTGTGAGGAAATTTTACCTTCACATCAAGAGAAAATATTACGTGAGACGGGGGAAGAAATACATCTTTACCGTACCGTCAAGGATGTTCCGGATCAAATCAAGGAATCTCTTGAAGTAATACTAGCATATGGACCGAGTTTTGACGGGCAAAAAGTAGCAACCTTTGAACGATTTCCGAAATTAAAATGGGTTCAGTGGTTTAGTGCAGGTATTGAAGATTTAGACATTCGTGAATTGGATGCACGAGACATTACGCTTACTAATGCCTCTGGAATACACGTCAAACCGATGAGTGAATATGTCCTCATGTGTATGCTTTATTTTGAAAAAGACATGGATCGCTATCAAATATTAAAGAACAAAAAACAATTTGATCGCAGCAAGCTAGTGGGGGAATTAACGAGCCGTAAAGTGCTTCTATACGGCACTGGTGTCATTGGGCAAGCGATCGCCAAAACACTTTCACTATTTGATATAACCGTTTATGGGGTAAATACCTCCGGAAAGCCTGTACCTCATTTTCAAAAGACGTATACATTAGAGGAAGCAGAAATGGAAATAGGTCATGTTGATTATGTCATTTCGCTTCTTCCGTCAACTACAAAAACAAGAAATTTCTTTACAAAATCGTATTTGCAGAAGATGAAGCCCGAATCTGTGTTCATTAGTATTGGACGTGGAGACGTAGTGGATGAGCAAGCGGTAGTAGAACTGATTCAAAGCAAGACATTAAGAGGAGCAGCGATGGATGTGTTTCAACAAGAGCCGCTTCCAGTGGATAGCCCGCTGTGGGAATGTGAGAATTTGATTTTGACACCTCATATGTCGGCAAAATCGATTTATTATATTGATCGTTGTGTTGAAATTTTTATCAATAATGTCAAAGCAAGGCGAACAGATGGAGAAATGATTAATGTTATTAATACAAGCAGAGAATATTAAAGTGAGAGGTGATTTAATGTATGCAAAAATAAAAGGTCTGCCATTATTTGATCAAGTAGAAGCTATTACGACCTCTCTTGTACAAACATTGAGTATAAATGGGACAGATGGAGAAGTACAGATTGCAGATAAGATTGAACAATTTTTACGTAGTTTTCCCTACTTTATACAACGCCCTGATCAGGTGTGGACACAAGATTTGCCGAATGATGCAATCGGCAGAAAGAATGTGTTTGCCCATATTAAAGGAAATGGAAAATCAAAAAAAGCAGTCGTTTTTCATGGGCATATGGATACGGTTGGAATTGAAGATTTTGGTGCGCTGCAATCAAGCGCTAATGATCCAGGAGCACTATTAGAGTATTTTAAAACGTATTCAGATGAAGAGATTCGCACACAGGCTTTATCTGGAGACTGGATGTTTGGACGGGGAGCACTGGATATGAAGAGTGGGGTTGCCGTTCATTTAGCGAATGTCCTCTATTTTAGTGAGAGCCTAGAAGCGTGGGATGGGGATATCATTTTTATGGCAAACCCTGTGGAGGAAAACCAACATTCAGGTGCCATCGCTGCTGTGAATGAATTGCTGCGTTTGAGCGCGGAAGAAGGGTTGGATTATGTAGCTGCAATTAACACGGATTATATTTCTGCCTTTTATCCCGGTGATACGAACAAGTACATTTACACTGGAGCAGGCGGGAAGCTTTTACCTTGTTTTTATGTGTATGGCCGTGAAACCCATGTTGGACAAACGCTTAATGGTCTTGACCCAACACTAGTTACAGCTGAATTAAATAAACGAATTAATAATAATATGGAATTAACGGAACATATTGAAGGAGAATTAATTACGCCGCCTTCTGCACTCTACCATAGAGATATGAAAGAGTTTTACAATGTACAAACCGCCGTATCCAGCCATTTATATTTTAATTTTATGGTGCTGGAAGCTTCACCGAAAGAAATTATGGAAAAATTAAAAGTGGTAGCGCAACAAGCGGTGATTGAAGTGGCAGAATATTACGAAAATAATTACGATACGTTTGCTCGTATAAATAATTTCCCATCTGACCGCCCAAATTGGGATATGGATGTCTATAGCTATGTGGAGTATTGTGAGAAGCTTTCTAAACAAGGTATAGATGTAAAGGCTGCCTCAGCACAGGTACTCAAAGAAAACCCAACACTTGAGCTGCGTGAACTTTGTTTCAAAATTGTTGACAGATTGCGAGAATTGGATCAAGCGGTAACGCCATGTGTGATTATTTTCTATGCACCACCATATTGTCCGCATAATTATTTGACTGGAAAAGGTGCAAAGGATCAAGTTATTTTACAAACGATTGAAGAGGCAACAGCAAGTGCTTCAGAGCGTACGAATGATACTTTTTCAGTAAAGAAATTCTTTCCTTATCTGTCTGATAGCAGTTATTTATCCCTTCATGATACTGATGAGGAAATTGACTATCTAGTCGATAATTTTCCTGAATGGAATAAGATTTATCCGGTACCAATAAAAGATATTCGCAAATTAAATATCCCTTCTATTAATGTTGGCGTGTATGGGTTTGATGCTCATCGCTGGACGGAACGCGTATATAAACCGTATTCCTTCGATACTGTACCAAAACTTATTCGAGATATGACAAATTCTTGGTTAAAGGCTTCTGCAAAACAATGATAAGCAAAGGAAAAGGTGATAATCATGACATTAATATCAGAAACTTTAGCAACACGCGCAAATAAAGTATTTCCGCCAATTGCACAAAGAGCAACTACTGTTGGAATTATAAAAGGAGAAGGATCTTATGTTACAGGTGAAGATGGAAAACAATATTTAGATTTTGCCAGCGGGGTAGCAGTAACAAATGTTGGGCATAACCATCCCTTTGTTGTAGAAAGAGCAAAAGCTCAAATCGATGAATTAATCCACGGCGGCCATAACGTATTGTATTATCCTGTATATGTTGAACTTGCTGAGAAGCTTAACGAATTAAACGGTGGAAACTGCAAAGTGTACTTTTCAAACAGTGGAGCGGAAGTGAATGAAGGGGCTATTAAACTAGCAAAACATGTAACGAAACGCCCGGGCATCATTTCTTTTAAACGCAGCTTCCATGGACGTACATTAGCAACAACAACATTAACAGCATCCAGCTCTTTATATCGCAAAGGATATGAAGGTCTTCTGCCTAGTGTTTATTATGCTGAATATCCTTATGCTTTTCGTACTGGATTGTCAGAAGAGGAAGAAGTAAATCGTTGTTTAGTTTCCTTAGAAGAAATCTTTAAATTCTTGATTGCTCCAGATCAAGTAGCTGCAATTATCATGGAACCAGTTCAAGGAGAAGGGGGATATATCGTTCCTCCGGCAAAATTTATCAAGAAAATTAGAGAAATTTGCGATCAACATGGCATTCTATTGATTTTTGATGAAATTCAAACTGGTTTTGGACGTACAGGAAAAATGTTTGCTTGGCAGCATTTTGATGTGCAGCCAGATATCTTGACGCTTGCAAAAGGAATTGCAAATGGATTCCCGCTAAGTGCTTTAGTTGGCAAAGCAGAATTTATGGATCAATGGACAGCGGGTACTCATGGGGGAACGTACGGAGGAAATCCTGTTTCATGTGCAGCGTCTCTTGCAGTTATTGAAATATTGGAAAGTGGTTTGCTAGAGCAATCAGTGGAAATGGCAGAATATTTTACTGGGAAACTTTCCAGCCTAGCTTCTACTTTTACGAACATTCGTGATATTCGTGGACTAGGTTTAATGATTGGAATGGAATTCGTTCAAGCAGACGGACAACCGGATGTAAAAACAGTAGCTGAATTAAAAGAAAAAGCATTAGAAAAAGGATTAATTCTCCTTACTTGTGGAACAGAAAAAAATGTTATTCGTTTTATTCCACCACTTACTGTTACAAAAGAAGAAATTGATGAAGCATTTAGCATCATCAAAGGCTCTTTGGCAGAAATACAATAATCTTCAAGAATTTCTGTCAGTATTAAACTTGTAAATACATTTTGATAGCGTAAAAGATTTTCATATGAATTTAATAGAATTATTAAAATGGAGGCCCTTAGACAACGAACTAGCAATTGGGGCCTCATATTTTATGCAAATTCGCAGCTTCCTATTCAGATTCAGTTGTTTTGGAGTATTAAACGAAGAATATACATCTTGTAGAATGATGAAAAAACAACAAACACTTAATACCTAAAAAAGGGAGAAATATTTTGTGAAACATTTAATCAACCCAAAAACAAAAAATATTCAACCATCTTTGATTAGAAAAGTATCGGACAAAGTTGCTCAATATAATAATGCAATCAATTTGACTGTAGGACAGCCAGATTTTAATACGCCTGATCAAATTAAAATGGCTGGAATACAAGCAATTGAAAAGAATCAGACGAACTATACTAGTAATGCTGGAATACTTGAATTAAGATATGCTGCAACTAAATTTATGGAGAGAAAATATCAGCTTTCCTATAATCCTGAAACGGAAGTTCTTGTTACTGCGGGAGCAACAGGAGCTTTGGATATTGCCTTTCGAACGATTCTTACAGAAGGTTGTGAAGTTCTGCTGCCAGCACCTATCTATCCAGGGTATGAACCGTTAATTAAGTTAGCTGGTGCAGTACCTGTTTATATAGACACTACTGTGAATAACTTTGTTCTAACTGCTGATATGATAAAAGAGAAAATTACAGATAAAACTCGATGTATTGTATTATCTTTTCCTTCTAATCCAATTGGAAGCATACTAAATAAAGAACAATTGATAGAGATTGCTGAGTTGCTTAGAGAAAAAGACATTTTTATTCTATCAGATGAAATTTATAGTGAATTAACCTATGGAAAACAGCATATTTCCATTGCATCGTTAAAAGGAATGAAGGAAAAAACAATTATCGTCAACGGACTTTCTAAATCCCATTCTATGACAGGCTGGAGAATAGGGCTATTATTTGCACCAGATTATCTTACGTCGGAAATATTTAAGGTTCATCAATATAGTACAACTTGTACTTGTTCTGTCAGTCAACATGCAGCGGTTGAAGCTTTAACTATTGGTATGAATGATGCATGTGAGATGAAAAAAGAGTATGAAAAGAGAATAAACTTTGTTTATGAGCGACTGAAAGAAATAGGCCTGTCAGTTCAAAAGCCTGAAGGTGCGTTCTACATCTTTCCTTCTATAAAAAGCTTAAATATAGGTTCATTGGAATTTGTTGATCAACTGCTAGATAAAATGAATGTTGCAGTTGTGCCTGGTATCGCATTTTCAGAATATGGAGAAGGATATATTCGTATTTCTTGTGCTGCTTCTTTTGAACAGCTGCAAGAAGCAATGGATCGAATGGAATCCTTTGTAAAAGAAATATTAATTCAAAAGGGAATTAAGCATTTAGCAATCTAAAGAAGGTTTTGCAATTATTACAAGTATATTATTTGTTGAAAGCTAGAAAGTTGGATTAAATATGTTAAAAAAAATTAACAAGTTATTAGTAAAAGTAATGCCTATTCTTACACCAGCAGGTTTATTAATTGGTGTTCTTTTTGGTGATAAAATTATTAGAGAAAGTATGAAGAAAAAGTCCAATTATTTCAAGGCTTTATTAGGTAGATAGAGTAGATAAAATAGGTGATTAACTGTAGAATATTTTCTAGGTATTATTTTGAGAGGTGAAGGAGCACAGAATGAATCATACATCTTTTTTTCCAAAAAACATACAAGTGGCACTTAAGAATGATCCCCCAGGTGCTTGGATGCCTGTTCTGCCGAAGGAGTGTATTCGTTTGAGTTCAGGATATCCAGCACCTGAACTTGTGCCTTCAAAGCAAATGAAAGCTGCAGTAGGCAGTTTAATAGAAGAAGAACAAGATCTGCCGTTTCATTACCTAGGAAGTTCTCGTGCGGCAAGTTTGCAGCAGCAAATACAGTCAAGGCTGGAAAAACGCGGTATTAGAGTTAGTGAAGGAGAACTGCTTATTACTTCAGGCGCATGCCAGGCAATTGATTTAATTGCACGGACTCTGCTTGATGAAGAGGCAGTAGTAGCTGTTGAATCTCCCACTTATATGGAAGCTCTTGAAATGTTCAAGAATTATACAAATAAAATTATAGCGATACCGATCGATGAGTATGGACTGAAAACCGACAAACTAGAAATGGTGCTTGAGGAAAGAAAGCGTAATGATCTCCCTCTCCCGCGTTTTCTATATACGATCCCTTCCTTCCATAATCCTACTGGAACAACCATGCCTTTTGAACGTCGGAAGCATTTGCTCGAGCTTTCGGTAAAATATGACTTTCTAGTTGTAGAGGACGATGCATATGGAGAGTTGTCTTTCAATGACAGTGTGGTTCCTTGTAAAGCAATCGATCCTGAAGAGAGGGTATTGCACGTTGGTTCATTATCCAAAGTGGTTGCACCAGGAATGAGAATTGGCTGGATAGCGGGGAACAAGGAGCTTATTTCAGCTTGCAAATGGTTTAAAAAAGATTTAAACCATCCATTTTCACAGGCGACCATGGCCATTTTTTTAGAAGAGATCCAATTTGAAGAAAGAATAAACTGGTTAAGAGAAATGTATCAGAATAGGTGTAATACAATGCTTAAGGCGTTAGAACAATTCCTTCCTTCTTCCATTACTTGGTATGTGCCGCAAGGAGGATACTTTGTGTGGGTGAAGACGCCAGGTGTAGATACTTCCCGTTTGTTAGAACAAGCTCTTGCAATGGGGGTTTCGTATGTACCAGGGAAATACTTTTTCTCCAATCAAGAGGATGGAACTGAATTCTTGCGGCTTTCATTCAGTTATTCAGATGAAGAAGATATTGTGGATGGTATTCGGAAACTTGGGGAGCTTTTTGCTCCTTACTATAATGGATAATTTAAGAAAAGCGCAAGCGCCTTGCTCATTGCCGTACGAACTGGAAGGGCTTCGACTGAGATAAAGGAAACACGATGAGCGTTAGCGAATCGATGTTGACTTATCGTAGGGAGAAGACCTGAAGTTCGATAGGCAATAGGCGCTGGAGCTAGACAGCTATCTGACTTCAAAAAACTTATACTTTCTTATCTATTAAAAAACAAACAGCTCTTGGTTCCTGACACGAGCTGTTTGTTTCATATTATATATCTTCTCGAATTAAAGGCAAGGTCGAACAGTGGATTCCTCCGCCTAGTTTTCGTATTTCTGTTAGTTCAATCGGCAATACTTCGATGCCATGGTTTTTCAGGTTTTCTATTGTCTTATGTGCATCTGCAGCAACTAGTACTCTTCCAGGTGAGACTGCTAAACAGTTTGCAGCACGTTCAGGGTCGGAAGGATCCGTATAGATTAGTTTTATCCCTCTTGATCGAAGCTCTTCTAAGAACCAATAAGGAAGACGACCTGGTTCAACAAGCGCTGTCTTATGATCGACCATTACATACATTTCATCTAAATGGATGCGATCGTTCGGAACATCTATTACAATTAAGTCAATATTTTGCCATGATAAAATTTGTCTCAGCTGATTAATTCCAGCTTGATTTATACGAATAGAACGGCCAATAATGGCTGTTTTTGCATCAAGCATCGCAAAGCTTCCACCTTCAATAAAACCTTCTCCTTGAATCGTAGCAAGAACAGGCATCCCTAATTTCGCGAAAGTTTGATATGCTGCTTTTTCTTCGCCTTGACGCATTGGCAAAGCAAGGCGGGTAAGAATAACTCCACTCGGTATAACAAGTCCAATATCCCTTGTATACATAGTTTTTGTGTGATTTGGAGAAGCAAAATCAACATCTACAACTTCGGCTCCACACCTCTCTAACATTTCACGCAGTTGATCATGCTGATAGTGCAGAAGTTCTTCATTTACTGGTTCTTTTCCTTGCAAATAACTAATAATACGTCCATTTTCATCTCGAAGAACTTGTGCATCCACATTTTCTTCGTACTGCATTTTTCGAAATAATTCTAGCTCCTTGCCAGGTCGGTGGACCAATACTTTTTTGATTTGTCCAATATAATTAGAAGCTCCCCATTTTTCTCCCCAAACTGCCTTCATAGCATTAGGTTCTGAAAAAGATTCTTTTAATAAACTTGTTCCTAAATATTCTTGAGTAGGTACTAGCATCATATTGACTCCTTTTATATGTTTTTTTTTATTAGTGATTTACATTATTTTCTTATTATCTATAGTCTCATTAACAAGTAATGAAGGATTTTTATCTGGTAAAAGATATGACAAAACAACAATACTAATAAAGCTGGCAAGCAAACCATACAAAATTGGTTGTGTTGATGTTGTTCCTTTTACAATTAAACCAACTACAATTGTTGCTGTACTGATTAACATGGAAATAAATGCCGCGTTGCTAGAGGCTTTTTTCCAGAAGAAACCTAGAACAATTGGGAAAAACATAGCACCGGATAAAATGGCATAAGCAATATCCAAGGCAACTAGGATATCCTGCACCCAAATGGCACATACAATGACGAATATACCGATGCATAGTGTGAGTAAACGAGATAAGAACAAACTTTTTTGATCAGATAATGTTGTTTTTAAAGCTGGTTTAATAATATCATTCACAAGTAGAGTAGACGAAGCTAGTAAAGTTCCAGAAGCTGTCGACATAAGTGCCGATAAGACAGATGCTAAAACAATTCCCATCAAGCCTGTCGGCAGCACATTCAATACCATATGAGCAAAAGCGTTTTGCGGGTTGTCCAAATTAGGGAATACAACAAATGCACACATTCCAATTATTGTGATTGCTATGGCATAGAATATACTGTAGATGCCTGCTCCTATACCTCCTGCTTTAACCGTACGCAAGTTTTTACCTGTAAAAGTTCTCTGCCATAAATCCTGTCCAACTAACAGCCCCAGCGTATAAAGAAGGAAATATTGAAAAATATTGGACCACCCAATACTTGTCCAATTCATATAGGAAGCAGGTACATGATCTATAAGGGAACTCCAACCGCCAGCACTTGAAAGGCTTTGTGGAAGCATAATAAAGAATATTCCTACCGTCATAATGCAAAATTGAACAACATCTGTCATCGTAATGGACCACATGCCGCCAAGTAAGGTGTATAAGAGAACAATTCCACCTCCTAATAAAATAGAAGGAATCATTCCCCAGTCAAGAAATACATTCATAATGCTTCCCATTCCAATAACTTGCGTGATAACGATCATCGCCGTATAGATAGAGCCTACGAGTGCGCTCATAATCCTTGTTTGGCTATTGTATCTCTTGAAAAGCATTTCACTAATGGTTACTACATTCAAGCCAAATAGTTTTTTCGATAAAAGGAGTGTAAGTAATAAAGTGCCTAAACCAATCATAATGACTAGCCATGCTCCTGAAATTCCATATAAAAAACCAAGCTTAGCTGTGCCAATCGTGGCAGCTCCGCCAAGAATAACTGCTGCTAAACAAGAGAGGTACATAAAAAATCCGAGATTTCTTTCAGCAACTGCATAGCCTTCCGAGGAATTTATTTTTTTTGTACCAATTACTCCCACTCCAATAATTACTAAGAAATAAATAAACATCAATATAATATCTAAAATTCCCAAATGACTACCTCCTTAAATTGTATACATGTAATGTAACATCAATCTGAATTATTCGAAAATTCGGATTTGCAATCATCGTCATATGCAAATTCAATGTGAAATTTTCTTACAATATAATTGAAACAATTAACATTTCTCTATAAAATTAATAAGTTATAAATTGAATAATATAAAGGGTGAGTGATGTGGAATTACGTCATTTGAAGACATTTGCTATTGCGGCAGAACATTTAAATTTTACAAGAGCGGCAGAAATATTAAATTTCACGCAGCCTACGGTTAGTTCGCAAATTCAGGCGCTGGAACAAGAGTTAGGTCAATCCCTATTTCTCCGTATTAATAAAAAGTTAAAACTAACACCTGCCGGAGAGATGCTTCAAAATCATGCGAACGAGGTATTACTCACGGTTCAGAAAATTGAACGGGAATTTGCTGCACTTTCACAACCGAAGGGAAATCTGATTATTGCAGCAGCGGAAGTTTATTGCACGAACTATTTACTTCCTATTACGACAGAATATATTAAAAATCATCCAAAAGTTAATATAGAAATATTATCAAGGCAAACAAGCAAGGTTATTAAAGGTATTTTAAACAAAGAATATGATATAGGAATCATTGCTGGGCAGTTTCAAGACAATACGATATCAAGTATTCACCTTGAAGAGGAAGAACTTTTGCTTGTAGTCAGTAGAGAACTTCATGAAAAATATCCACTAGATCGCCTGCTTGCAGAGCTTCCATTTATGAGGTTTAGAGCAGACGGCGATTTCCAAGATAAGATGGATATATATATGAATATGCTTCCCTTTAAACCAAACCAGACAATTCTCGTAGAAAATGAAAAAGCCATTAAACAAGGGATCATTCATCAAAAAGGGATAGGCATCATGTCAAGCAATTACGTTAAAAAGGATTTAGAAGAAGGAAAACTGGTTGCTTTACGTTTATTTGAAGAAAAGGTAATGGTAAAAACGTCTCTAATTGCACTTGAGGATAATTTGCAGTTAAATACATTTAAAACATTGTGCGATATGATACATTTTGCATGGGATAAAGCATATGAGTTGCCTTCATTTTCATAGGTTAGCAGAGATTTCAACAAGCATTAGATATGTCGAATAAATTATTAATTCCACCAAATAAGCATGCGTTTGTTAGAATAGTAAAAGCCTTTCAAAAAGATGAAAGGCTTTTACTATTCATTAATTTTGTCTATACACATAAGGATTTTTTGGCTTCTCCACTTTTGTCCATTTTGTCACCTTTAGAACAGGAATGGTCTTCTTAAATGGCTGGTAATAGATGTTTTCCAGCTTGCCAGTCACTTGAAACCATTCATCATTTTTTGTTTTTAATTCATCGGGTAGATCCAAAAGAATACCGTATACACCAGAATCAGCTATACAATGGATAATGCCAAAGCGCAGTAAAAAGACTTGATTCGCATCTAAATCTTTTTCATGATAGGAAAAACCTGTTAATGCAACTTGTTTATCCATGAATTCGCCTGGATAGTTATAGATGGTTTCTAAATCATTTAAGAAGGTACCTTCTTCTAAATGAATAGTATCTTTGTTTATTAACTTTTTCCGACCTTTATCCATTACATCAGCATACCCGTCTTTTCCATAATACCCACTTGTATCTGGCTGGAGAAACTGATGCTGGCTATATTGATCTCCCTCCTTATAAACTGGAAAAAACAACCCTTTTTTTGCCACAATATTAGAATCCAATGTCGCAACAGGCAAAAATAGTCCCGTGAATATAGGAGTTAATAATACAAGAAACGTAAATCCTCTTTTCCACCAAGTATTTTCCTCTTTTGCATGATCATGTCCACAGTGGTCAGCGCAATCTTTATGAGCATGATCCTCCCGTTTTACATAAAAATAAATGCAAATTAAGGAGAAAATAATAAAAATATAAATAGCTGCCTCGGAAATATATGCATATTTCATATTAATATATTTCGAAATATCGCCAGAGGCATGAAGATGCAAAAATAAATAAGTAAAACCGATTAATACTAATATTCGTAACATATTCAAGCCTCCTTATAAAACGATGGTTACGAGTAAGACAGTAATAGTAATAATTACTATTAATATAAGAACAAATTTGCTTTTAAATGTACTTAACAGCATAAAAGTATTCTTAATATCCAGCATTGGTCCAAACACTAAAAAGGCAACAAGGGATCCAGTAGAAAAACTGCTTCTAAAACTAGCGGCCACAAAAGCATCTGCCTGCGAGCAAAGACTTAACACATAGGCTAATCCCATCATCACAAGGTGGGAGGAAAAAGGGCCATTGCCAATGGAAACGAGGGTAGATGTCTTAATAAACGTTTGTACCGCTGCAGCGATAAGGGAACCAAGCACCAAGTATTTTCCGACTGAAAAGAATTCATCAATCGAATGTTTTAGCATAGCAGCGATTCTTTCTTTAAAAGAATGATAATGAGTATGACTGGATAGTTCACTTTTTAATGGAGATTGCTTAATAAATAGTTTTAGAAGAATTCCTACGATAATACTGACAATCAGCGCAATTCCTCCGCGATACAGCACCATGGTCCAGCTGTTTCCAAAGGCAATATAAGTAGAAAACAATACAATTGGATTAATGATTGGTCCGGTCATCATAAACGCAATAGCTGCAGGAAGGGAAACCCCTTTTAAAAGCAGGCGTCTTGCAATTGGAACGATTCCACATTCGCATGCTGGAATAATGCTTCCTAATAGAGAGGCAACAATAACGGATAAAATTGTATTTTTTGGCATGATTTTTGCAATCATTTCGTCAGATACAAAAATTTGAATAATGCCTGATACAATAACGCCAATTAATATAAATGGCAAAGCCTCTATTATAATGCTGATAAATATTGTATTCATTTGAAACAAAGTTTGAGTATTCATAAACAACCCCTATTTTTAAGTTAATACTTGTACATAATTAGTTCGCAAAGTCGTTTTTTAGTTTAGCACGTCTAAATTAAGATTTTATGAAAAATAAATAGGTAATTTCTGTGAATTTGAATAGGGGAGAAGCACGAGAAGGGAAATAGACATAAAAAAGCATAACGCCTTTGCGCTATGCTAATGGGGAGACAAAGTGTTAATTGCAAAACAATTTGGCATCCTATAAAGTTCAACTAACCATCAGTGGGGGTTTTCTTCATCCCCCACTGATGGTTAGTTGAACTTATCGGGCCTTTACGGGCAGTTATCCCCCACCTAGCTTCCTCGATTCCTCAACATCCCCGAGGTGGGGGTCTTACTGCCCGTTAAGAGTGGGATAAAGCTTTTGCCATGACTTTTGGAAAAAGAACAGAGCTCTCTAAATCAAAGAATTGGACAACCTCTGATTCTAAATCCTCTAACCGTTTATGTACCACTCGTTGTGTAGCACAGGATCCTTCCGGCGGTGTGTATTGGTTTGTTTGTTCTCGCAGTTTGTTAAGAAGGCATCTTACATTAGCTTGGTTTTGCTGTGCCGTTTCGATTGATTCTTGAAGTTGTGTTGCCATGATGTTTGAATCTGGATCTTGTGCTGCTAACAGCTGTGGAAAATCTATCGTATCTTCTCGAATTATTTGTTGTTCTAATTGTAATTTTATTTCATGGAATAGGCTGTGAAGTGTATATATATGAGGATTTTTTGCTCCATGTGCTCGCAGCATTTTTGTTAAGTATGGACTTAGCTGAGGCAATTCTTCGATTAAATAGCGATGATGTTTTGTACGAATATAGTCAATCAACTCTTTTGTATTTGCAGATTGATTATTTATGCTCATAGCAGCTAACGACTTTGTATCATTATACAATGAATTCAGTTTTGTTAAAATCTCTTCTGTTGGAAGATTTGCTTCAGTTGTGGCAGTAAGTATCTGTCTATTTCCTCCGCAGCAGAAATTTATTTCATATGACTTTAAAATGTCTGTTGCTTTTGGCAGCAGTGCGACAATATCACGGATAATTGATTGTTCAGTAAAAACGGCGTCCATTCCGATCCCTCCATAAATTTATTTTGCATACCCTTTAAGTCTATCTTTCACAGAAACATAATGCAGTGTTAAATATCACAATCAATTAATGAATTGCCTATTTTTCGAGGAGAATTAGCCGAATTTCAGCTAAATAGGATGATTTTTTTTGATAATTCAATAAATTGTCATAATATATTAAAATCTTCTGAATATTTTAATATATACTTACCTTATAAAAAATACTTATAGGAGGTAGTAACATGAGAATAAGCGCAAGAAATCAATTAGAAGGAAAAGTAGTAGCTGTTACAGAAGGGGCGGTAAATGCTAAGGTAGATGTAGATTTAGGAGAAGGGAAAATAATTACTTCCATCATCTCAATGGATGCTTTAAAAGAATTGGAATTGACAGAGGGCTCATCTGTTACAACATTGATTAAAGCTTCTTCTGTTTTATTAATGGCATAATTTTGCATTTATAATACATAAACATCCTTATTTGGTAATAGGGATGTTTTTTATTAAAAATAGTACTTTCACCTATTGCATGGAAATGAATACACTGATTTCAACATGTATTTAGGAGGGAGTATAAATGAATTCAAAATATCCTATTATGGTTATGATAAGAAATGTGAGAAAGTGCCAATAACATATCCTCCTCAGCAGCAGTATAGACAGCCTGGGTTGGAGTATATAATGGTTCCGCGGCCAATTTATGATAATCCAAACTATAAAGGAACAGGAAAGCAATGGGGGGCAAATGGTTACAACTTAATGAAAGACAAGTAGGATGGAAGTATGGGGAGATGCTCTCAAGGACCGAAAGCGGAAAAACAAGCAAAAGGCAAAAGCATCCTAAATAGTACAAGCGTTTTAATAAGATGAAGGCTAAAGAGCAAAACTCCTTTCAAGATGGTCAAATACAGCCATCTATTTTTATACCCAATTTCATTACATGGGGTAAAATGGTCAATAAAGAGTGTAAATACAATGTGCTAGAAAAGGGGTATTTATTATGAAGCCAACAGTGTATATAACAAGAAAACTTCCAGATGAAATTATTGCAAAAGTAGAAAAACACTGTGATGTTCGCATGTGGGAAGAAATGGATAAGCCCGTTCCCTATGAAGTATTAGAAAAGGAGATTGAATATATCGATGGGCTTTTTTGTTTATTAACAGAATCGGTCGACAAGGCATTATTAGATAAAGCAAAACAATTAAAAGTCATTAGCAATATGGCGGTTGGCTATAATAACATTGATATTGATGCCGCAAAAGAAAAGGGAATTACGGTGACGAATACACCAGGTGTTTTAACGGAAACAACAGCAGATTTAACATTTGCTTTATTAATGACAACTGCTAGAAGATTAGTCGAAGCCAGCGACTTTTTAAAGAATGGAAAATGGCAATCTTGGTCGCCGATGCAATTAACAGGCCAAGATATATATGGTGCAACGATAGGCATTATCGGAATGGGAAGAATTGCTGCCTCACTAGCGAAAAGAGCGAAAGGCTTTGATATGAATATCCTTTATTACAACCGCAGCCGCAAATTCTCTCTAGAAAAAGAGCTTTCGATGCAATATACAGAACTGGAGGATTTATTAAAACGGTCCGATTTCGTATGTATTATGACGCCATATACACCAGACACAAAAAATATGATTGCAGCTAAAGAATTAGCATTTATGAAAAAAACAGCAATATTAATTAATACTGCCCGCGGCGGAATTGTAAACGAAGAGGATCTGTATAAAGCATTAACGGCAAAAAGCATTTGGGCAGCTGGTCTTGATGTTTTTGAAGAAGAACCTATTTCTATTTACCATCGCCTGCTTACTCTTGATAATGTTGTGGCAGTTCCGCATATAGGTAGTGCGAGCATTAAAACTAGATTGAAAATGGCAGAACTTGCTGCAGATAATCTACTTTTAGCACTACATAATCAAACTCCCAAACATGTCGTTGTCTAATAGAAAAGTTGAAAAAGGGAATAAGCAAAAAAAAAAAGGAAAATTAAATGCTCTTTGCAGATGCATTTAATTTTCCTTTGCTGTTTTTTCATTATCATCTTGGTTGTCTAGTGATTGCGGCTGCCATCCATAAAGATCATTAATTTCTTTGACTATTTGATTTAAAAAATCGTCTGTAATAATATCATCTCTTTCGATATTCATCGTGATCACCTCTTTTAATTATAGTATGCAGTTAAACAGATAATTTATTCAGCTTAAGCTAAAGGGAAGTATATATAATATGGTATAAATCAAGTGGCTGCAGAATTATCTTCTTTTCTCTTTTTATGAAAAATCTCTACTCTATAAGATGGTTGAAAGGGCTTAATGCTTAAGAATAGTTTGCTAAGAATCCTTATGGTGGGGTTTTGTAAATGAGCTATAGTAATATCATGAGAGAGGTTAATCGTTAACTTCTTACTATTATTATACACTAAATTATCGGAAAATTCACAATCTGTTCATAAAAAAATGAATATTTTTTTGAAAAAAAATAGGAAACATACTCATTTAATACGGAAAAAAAGTAATTCGATCCGTTTAAAAGATTAGGAAAGATTACTAAGAATTCATCTACAATAAAAAAAATACAATAACGTATTTACATTCACGCTGCGTCAACGTTTATGATGTAATTGTCAGGAGGTTATTGTATGGAATATACCGTGAAAAAGTTGGGACAATTAGCAGGAGTAAGCACTAGAACATTAAGATATTATGATGAAATTGGCATTCTTAAGCCGGCGAGAATCAATTCATCCGGTTATCGAATTTATGGGCAGACAGAGGTAGACCAATTGCAGCAGATTCTTTTTTACCGAGAGTTGGGAGTAAATTTAGAAACGATAAAAAATATGATGATGTCACCAACTTTTCATTTGGAAGATGCATTAAAGGACCATCGAGAAAAGCTCCTGGCAAAACGAGAACAGTTAGATACATTGATAAAAAATGTAGAGAAAACCATTGCTGAAAAAGAAGGGAGAATAACGATGAGCAATAAAGAAAAGTTTGAAGGATTTAAACAGAAAATGATAAATGAAAATGAGAAGAAATACGGAAAAGAGATTCGCGAGAAATATGGAGAGGAGACGGTTGATCATTCGAATGCAAAGCTGATGAACATGACAGAAGAAGAGTATGAAAAAGTGACAAAACTTGCTGAGGATGTGATGAAAACGTTGGGTGAAGCTTTTCAAACGGGAGATCCGGCAAGTGACTTGGCACAAAAAGCAGCAGAACTTCATAAACAATGGCTTACATTTTATTGGATCTCTTACAGTAAAGAAGCACATGCTGGCCTTGCCCAAATGTATGTAGACGATGAAAGATTTACTGCTTATTATGATAAAGAGCAGCCGGGAATGGCGGAATTCTTGCGTGATGCTATTCATATTTTTACAGGAGTAAAAGGCTAAGGGAGAACGAATTAATTTAGTACATTATAAAATTCAAGCTTTCCATCAGTGGGGGTTTTGTTTATCCCCCACCTAGCTTCCTCGATTTCTCAGCATCTTGAGGTGGGGGGGGTTACTGCCCGTTAAGAGTGGGATAAATATAGAGTCAACAGCAAAAAATACTGATGAGATTCCACAATCTTATCAGTATTTTTTGTTAACGGAGAAAAGAAAATAATGATTGCAGGAATAATTTTTCAAAAAAAGAAACAAAACAGTAGCGTAATATACCGTACGGGGGTATAATGTAAATATAAGTTATACAAAGGGGTGCTTTTATTGGAGATAGAATTAAAGGAGAATCATGAAGATGAAACATCTTGTCATGTTGCCAGCGAACGAAAAAGTCATCATTCCGAAAAAGTGAAAAAAAATCTAGTTACTAGGCTAAATCGTGTAGAAGGACAAATAAGGGGAATAAAGGGATTAATTGAAAAAGATACGTATTGTGATGATGTCATTACCCAAATTGCAGCAACACAATCTGCTTTAAACAGTGTAGCAAAAATCTTATTAGAAGGGCATATGAAAAACTGTGTTGTCGATCGAATCCAAGAAGGCGATATGGAAGTATTAGATGAAGTATTGGTAACCATTCAAAAATTAATGAAAAAATAAGGAGTGTTGAACATGGAAAAAGCAACATTAAATGTGGAAGGTATGTCATGTGGCCATTGTGTAAAAACTATTGAGGGCAGTGTAGGAGAACTTTCAGGAGTATCTGCTGTTAAAGTTAACCTTGAAGAAGGACTTGTGGACGTAGCGTTTAACGGAAATGAAGTAAGTTTGGACGCAATTAAAGAAACGATTGATGACCAAGGATATGATGTGAAGTAATTACCTGATTGAATAGGAATTCGGTTCGATTTTCCTTAAAAATAATTTGGGGCTTAAACTTATGTGTACTAAGAGAGCCTCTTTCTTTTTTATGAAAATATACCCCGTAGAGGTATAAGGAGGTTTGGAGATGAGCGAAGCATTGCAAAGAAATGAAAATAGTGTGCAGCATATAAAAGAAAATCAGTTTCAAATAACTGGCATGACATGTGCAGCTTGTGCGACTAGAATTGAAAAAGGATTAAAGAAAATGGAAGGCGTAACAGAAGCAACCGTTAATTTAGCGTTAGAAAAAGCAACCGTTAAATATTTGGAGGAACAATTAACAGCAAAAGATATTCAGTCAAAAGTAGAAGGCCTTGGTTATGGGATTGTGCAGGAAAAGATGGAACTCGCGATTACAGGCATGACATGTGCAGCTTGTGCCACAAGAATCGAAAAAGGATTAAAGAAAATGGAAGGTGTGAACGGGGCAACGGTAAACTTAGCGTTGGAAAAAGCGACCGTTGAATATAATCCATCTGTTGCTGCTGTAAAAGAAATAATCGGCAAAGTAGAAAAACTTGGTTATGGAGCAAGCATACAAACGGAAAAAAATGAAAAAGAAGTAAAGGATTATCGGCAAAATGAATTAAAAAAACAACAGCGGAAATTTATTATCTCCCTAATTTTCTCGCTTCCGCTTTTATGGACGATGGTTGCCCACTTTCGTTTTACTTCCTTTTTGTATGTTCCAGAGGTATTGATGAACCCATGGGTGCAGTTATTATTAGCAACACCTGTCCAGTTTATTATTGGGAAACAATTTTACATCGGGGCATACAAGGCGCTGAAGAATTATAGTGCCAATATGGATGTCCTTGTAGCATTAGGTACATCAGCTGCTTATTTTTACAGTGTATATTTAGCATTTCAATCGCTTGGGCATCAAGGACACACGGAAGGTCTGTACTTTGAAACAAGTTCTGTTCTTATTACATTAATTATTTTAGGAAAAGTGTTTGAAACAAAAGCAAAAGGGAGATCTTCTGAAGCGATAAAAAAGTTAATGGGATTGCAGGCAAAAACAGCTACTGTATGGCGAGACGGTGCGGAGGAAGTGATTCCTCTTGAAGAAGTGGCAAAAGGAGATATTGTTTTCGTCAAACCAGGCGAAAAAATTCCAGTTGATGGAGAAATAATAGAAGGATTATCAGCTATTGATGAATCAATGATTACCGGGGAAAGCGTCCCAGTAGATAAACAAGTGGGAGATGCGGTTATTGGCGCTACCATTAATAAAAACGGATTTCTAAAGATAAAGGCAGTAAAGGTCGGAAAAGAAACAGCACTTTCCCAAATAATAAAAGTAGTGGAAGAAGCGCAAGGATCAAAGGCGCCTATTCAACGGCTTGCGGATATTATTTCAGGAATTTTTGTACCAGTAGTTGTTGGAATAGCAATCCTTACTTTCTTGATTTGGTTTTTTGCTGTAGAACCTGGCAATTTTGCAGAAAGCTTGGAAAAGTTAATAGCAGTACTTGTTATTGCTTGTCCTTGTGCACTTGGTCTTGCCACACCTACTTCTATTATGGCTGGTTCAGGCAGGGCAGCAGAATACGGTATTCTGTTTAAAGGTGGAGAGCATTTGGAAATGACACATAAGATTGATACCGTTTTATTAGATAAAACAGGTACGGTAACAAACGGCACTCCCATCTTAACTGATGTGAAAACAGTTTTTGAGGAAGCATATTTCTTATCCCTTGTGGCGTCTGCTGAAAATCAATCAGAGCATCCATTGGCACAAGCGATTGTTAGTGGAGTGAAGGAAAAAAATATTTCGCTGAAATTGGTGTCTGATTTCGAAGCAATACCTGGATTTGGCATCAAAGCAAAGGTAGAGTCAGAAGAAGTATTAGTCGGTACACGCCGATTAATGAAGAATCACAACATTGCAATTGATTCAATCCTTCAAGAAATGGATGCTTTAGAAGTAAAAGGAAAAACAGCAATGCTTGTTGCTGTAAATGGAGAGTATGCAGGATTGGTTGCAGTGGCAGATACGATAAAAGACTCTTCAAAAGAAGCGATCGAGAGAATTCGGCAGCTTGGCGTAGATGTAGTAATGATTACAGGGGATAATAAGAAGACTGCAGAAGCAATTGCCTCACAGGCAGGCATTGAGAAAGTAATTGCCGAAGTGCTTCCGGAAGGAAAAGCAGAAGAAGTGAAAAAGCTGCAAAAGCAAGGAAAAAAGGTTGCGATGGTTGGCGATGGAATTAATGATGCGCCAGCTCTTGCCTTAGCAGATATAGGAATGGCTATTGGTACTGGTACTGATATCGCTATGGAGGCTGCAGATATTACTTTAATCAGAGGCGATTTAAACAGTATTGCCGACAGTATGATGATGAGCAAAAAAACGATGCGCAATATTAGACAAAACCTTTTTTGGGCATTCGCTTATAATGTAATTGGCATTCCGATTGCTGCATTTGGATTTTTAGCACCATGGCTGGCAGGAGCAGCAATGGCTTTCAGTTCCATATCGGTTGTGTTTAATGCTCTTCGATTACAGAGAGTAAAATTGTAAAAGCATTTAGTTTTAAGGATAAAAGCGGAAGCGCCTTGGTCAGCCCTGAAGAAAAATGTTCCTTTGACTTTTAGAGGAAAAGGGGTATTTTTCTTCAGGGATAGGTGCTGGAGCTAGACGTAGACCAAGATGCTTTAGCTATTCACAACTCCGGTTTGTTTATAATTTCCTACAGAAATAAAAAAGTTCATAATTTGATACTCTTCTATCCATACTAATTTTGTACGTTTAAAAATTTTAGTATAGACGGAGGAAAGAACAATGACGAAAGAAAAAAAATCAGAATATGATAATCAATGGGCAACTGCTAATGTAGAGGTTACAGCAAGTTCAAAAGAAAATAAAAAAAGTGAAACAAATAATCAATGGGCGAATACAAATAAAAAATCAATGGAATAATGGTGTTTAAAGATGTCATTGTGTACAAAATGACAAACTTTTTAAGCTGATGAATCAAAGATAAAAAGCTTCCTGTCTGAAGGAAGCTTTTATCTTTAGCGCTTTTTGAGGTAAAGAAACATTTCTTTTCAGCACTGTAAAAAGAAATGAGTTTCGTCCAATAGAAGGCTTATCAAGCCGTCAATCTAGCCCCTGTAAAAGATAAACTCTTGTCTCTAAAAGTAAAAAGCACTCTCTTGAATCAAAAGACATTTTTCTTCAAGGTGTCTGTGCTTTTCTTATTTTACTGCTTCAGGTACGGTTAAACCTAATCCTTCTGCAATGCGTGTTCCATATTCAGGATCAGCTTTATAGAAATGGCCGATTTGGCGAAGTTTAATTTCCTCTAATTCAACTGGTTTCATGGCACCGACGATATTTTCCACTAATCGTTTCCGTTCTTCTTCGGACATTAGACGGTATAAATCACCTGCTTGTGTATAATGATCGTTATGATCGTATGCGACACTATCTGCTACACCGGATACTGCAAAGGCTGTTGTTTTGTCTTCAGCAGATTCAGTTGGTCCGCCAAAACTGTTCGGTTCATAATAGACAGAACCGCCTCCGTTTCCGTCAAAACGCATTTGTCCATCACGTTGATAATGATTTACAGGGCATTTTGGACGATTGATCGGTAATGCTTGATGGTTGGCTCCGACTCTGTAACGATGTGCATCACTATATGCAAAAAGCCGCCCTTGCAGCATTTTATCTGGAGATGCCTCAACGCCAGGCACGAATGTTCCAGGAGAAAATGTAGCTTGTTCTACTTCTGCAAAGTAGTTTTCAGGATTACGGTCAAGAACCATGCGACCAACCTCGATTAATGGGTAGTCTTTTTGTGACCATACTTTCGTTACATCAAATGGATCAAAACGGTATGTGTTTGCATCTTCAAAAGGCATAATTTGTACATATAGCGTCCATGCAGGGAAATCACCTTTTTCAATCGCATTAAATAAATCTTCTGTATGGTAATCAGGATTTTCACCAGCAATTTTAGCAGCTGCATCCACTGCTAAGTTTTTAACACCTTGTTCTGTTTTGAAATGATACTTAATCCAAACAGCTTCTCCCTCTTTATTTACCCATTTAAATGTATGGCTTCCAAATCCGTGCATATGTCTTAATGTTGCCGGAATACCGCGGTCAGACATAAGAATCGATACTTGATGTAAAGATTCTGGAGAATGAGACCAGAAATCCCATACTGCAGTTGGATTTTTTAAATGTGTTTTTGGATCTCTTTTTTGTGTATGGATGAAATCAGGGAATTTAATCGCATCGCGGATAAAGAATACAGGTGTATTATTTCCGACAATATCATAATTCCCTTCTTCTGTATAAAATTTCACAGCAAATCCACGTGGGTCGCGTACAGTATCAGCAGATCCTAGTTCGCCGGCAACTGTTGAAAAACGAATAAACAATGGTGTTCTTTTTCCAACTTCTGATAAAAAGTTTGCTTTTGTATAATTAGTTAGATCATTTGTTACTTCAAAATAACCATGTGCACCTGCACCTTTAGCATGAACCACACGTTCTGGAACACGCTCTCTATTAAAATGAGCTAATTTTTCTAGTAAATGAACATCTTGAATTAATGTTGGACCACGGTGACCTGCCGTCATCGAGTTTTGATTATCTCCAACAGGAGCTCCCCAACTGGTTGTTAGTTTATTATTTGTCATTTAAAATCACCTCATAATTTTTTATAATTTCTTTGTCTTAAACAATAATAACATTTATAATAAAGAAATCAATCCTATTTTATAATTATTATAAATAAAGTTATTGTAAGTAAAGTGTAAAGACAAATTCATAATGATTAATTAGCAATCATGATAATAAATTACAATAATTTTCCACGTATATATAGAATAATAGAAAAATACTAAAATTACTAACAAAAAGAGTTTGGGTTAAATTCAATTATGTACAATCACCTAATTGGAAGAGCCAACATACCTTTATAAAAGAAAAGTTTTTTAAGAAGATTGTTACCTTTTTGAACACACACTTTAAGGGAGGAATATGCTTGTATCCTTACAATTAATATAGGCCGCAAAATTGGCAAGACATTTTAAATTTGCTGCAAAGAAGTTTGTACGCTGAAGAAATGGTTTGTGCGATGAGTAGCGAGCTTTATCTATTCCGCAAACGAATAATTTAAAGGGGAATAATGAAATGCATAATCATTCAGTACCGGCATCTTATCATCGTGTGACGGCTGTTGGATCGGCTCAAAGGCTGACAACTAGCGAGCAGAGACAATCAATTATTGATACGATGACAGCTTGTATACAAAATGCCGAGAAGCAGGATCGTTCTGTGAAAAAATGGTTAGGTGTTATGGAGGAAAATGCTAGTTCTGAATTTAAACCATTTATTCAACTGATTATCCGCTGGCAAAATCAGACTGAATTTTATTTAAATCAAGCGAAGTCTGAACTAATTAAAATGGGTATTTCCATTCCAGCAGAAGTCGAACAGCAGAGCGGAGAGTATAATAGGTATTAAAGCTTAGCTTCCATCAGTGAGAAAAAGATTCTTGCTAATGGAAGTTTTTTTGCGTACTTTAAGTTGTATATGTTGTTTTAAAATATAGTTTGATAATTTAACACAAAGTTTGGTAAAACACTGTATTAATATAGGTTTTTTCTTTTGACCCTTAAACTTCATTTGTATTGTTCAATTAAAGGGCCATTTAATGGAGTAAGAGGTTCCATACCACTTTTTTTATAAAGCAACCTAGGTTCTTTAGAAGACGAAAACGTTGATATATCAAATTATGAAAAGAAGCCATCCGGAATAAATTCCGAAGGGCTTCATATCCAAATAAGTTTTTCGCATTAATATTTAAGAACTAACTTAATGCGTTAACCAGGCTCTTTCCGAATTCTTTCGCACCATCTGGTCCATCGCCTGTAATAATATCATCATGTGATACGACATGTTGTTCAACGTATTCTACGTTATGAGCTTTTAATTCGTTCTTTTGTACGTCAACTGGGTAGCATGTTGCTTTTCGGCCAGTAAGTAAACCTGTTTTAGCTACAGTTACAGCTCCGGCACAAATTCCTGCTACAAGAACATTTTGTTTATGAGTTTGTTTCAAGTAGCTTAGCAATTCTTGATTTCCCCATAGATGATCGTTCGTACCAGATCCCCCAATGACAGCAAGAGCATCATAATCAGTGGCTGAAACCTCAGAGAAGATCACTTCAGCGTTTATCTTGCCTTGATAGTCACCAGTAATTTCACCTGTTTTTGTGCTTGCAATGGTTACTTCGACCCCTGCATTTTCTAATGCTTCTTTAGGTTGAAATAATTCATCTTCATTAAATCGTTCTGGTGGTATAATTAATAATACTTTTTTACTCATATATGTTTGCCTCCTAAAATAGAAAAAGATTTGTATTTAAGAACTAACTTCATTCTACCGATGGTTTTCTACATTGTGAAGAATGCACTTTTTTGTGCGGAGGTTACCAAACGGTTACTATTAAAGAAAAGGAGATAACTCCATGTCGGATATATTAAGAGAAGAGATTAAAAAGAGAATAATAAATCATGATTATCATTGCGAAAAAGAACTTACTTTATCGATTATTAGCGGAAAGTGGAAAGTGGTTATTTTGTGGCATTTAGGTGTAGAAGGACCACATCGCTTCAGCGAACTTCAAAGACTTTTCCCCGGAATATCTCATAAGGTTTTAACAAGCCAATTACGTGAGCTGATAGAAGATGGAATCGTTCATAGAGAAGTGTTTCCGGAAATTCCTCCAAAAGTCGAATATTCAATGACTGAGCTTGGGATGACATTGCTACCAATCATTGAGATGATGTATGAATGGGGAAAAAAACAAATAGATCAAATTAAACAAGAAAATAATTATTTAAAATAAGAAAAATAACCAGATCGTTTCCTTAAATAAATTGCCTGTGCCATAGCAAAAGTTATATCGAATAGGACAAAAAAGATATTTTATTGAGTAGAAATCGCAGACTTAATCCGAAATTTTAATCCTTACTTATGTTAAAAAAGAAGAAAGAGAAATAAGTTTTTTCTTGTTTCACAATTGAGCGCTCTTTAATGGAATAAAGATCACAGAAATGAACAACCTTTTTATAAAAGAATGATTCAGTTGAATATTTAAAAGCGTGTTTTGATCAATCTTATTTTAAAACACGCTTTTTCTTTTTGTTCGTTTATCAAGGTTTAAAGTGTTCATTTGATCAAACTTTATTTCAAAGATACAGTAGAACCTATACGTTAAATCTAATCTATTCCAAAGAATCTTCTATGATAACAGGTTTGAATAACGTATAATATAAGAAGAAAAAATCTAATAATTAGAAAAAAATGTAAAAATGTAAGAATTAGGGGGCTTCACCTTGAATAAACGCAGTGTTCCGCTTAAAGAAAAAAATATTATTTTTATTGGATTTATGGGAGTAGGGAAAACTTCCATTGGGAAAGCCGTTGCGAAGAAGTTGTACCGAGACTTTCTCGATGTTGATCAAGTGATAGAAGAAGAATATGGAATGCCAGTTCCTGAAATTTTTAATAAACTTGGGGAAAAAACATTTAGAGAGAAAGAGAAGGAAGTAATCATTAATCTTTGCCAGAATAAGAAGCTTCATATCCTTTCACTAGGTGGAGGTTCCTTTTTGCAGGAAGAGATAAAAAAAGCTTGTTTAGAACATTGTATCGTTATTCATTTAGATTTATCTTGGGATTCCTGGAAGGAAAGAATTAATCTAATTATTGACAGTAGACCAGTTTTAAAAGGGAAATCAATAGAAGATATGGAGAAGCTGTTTAATCAAAGACAAGCTATATACGCTGATCACCATTCCAAAGTGTTGACAGATAGCCAAGAAATTGAAGAAGTAGCAGATTATATTGTAGAATCACTAAAATGGGCTTGGGAGTTAAATGAACCCCAATAAGGAGAAACAGCGTAAAAAACTCGTTTTTTTAGCTATTAGTAACATGCGGACCTTTTGCAGTCTATTAAGCTTAGACTAAAAAGGGGGTGTTTATGTTGTCTGTTCTTTTTATCACGGAACTGGAGTGAACGTTTTATGGATCAAGTGGTTAAAGTGAAAAATATAGTGATTGGTGCAGGCATTCCGAAAATCTGTGTTTCCATGATTGGACAAACCCTGCAGCAGCTAAAAGAAGAAGCTGCCTATTTAAAAAAATTAAATGTAGATGTAATAGAATGGCGTGTTGATTACTTTGAACAAGTAGATGATATAGAAAAAATATTATCGGCATTAAGTGTCATTCGAAATGAACTGGCAGATATTCCGCTTATTTTTACCTTTAGAAGTAAAAAGGAAGGCGGAGAAAAAGAACTCGATTCTAGCTTGTACTTTTCTTTAAATAAAGCAGTATGTGAAACAGGAAAAATAGATATTATTGATATAGAACTATTTAATGATCAAAAAAAAATCCAAGAAATAGTGAACTATGCCCATAGCAAGAATGTTGCTGTTATTATTTCGAATCATGATTTTGACAAAACTCCTTCAAAGGAGGAAATAATAGCCCGTCTATGCAAAGCACAGCAATTGGGTGCAGACTTGCCAAAAATCGCTGTTATGCCAAACAGTGTTGCAGATGTTATTACCGTTTTAGATGCAACAAACACAATGAAAGTGCAATATGCAGACAGACCAATTATTGTGATGTCTATGGCTGGTAAAGGAGTGGTCAGCCGAATGGCAGGGGAAGTATTCGGATCAGCTTTAACGTTTGCTGCAGCTAAAAAAGCATCCGCTCCAGGGCAAATTCCTGTTGCAGAGTTAAAAGCTGTCTTAAATATAGTACACAATGGATTATGAGTCGTAAAAAGAGAAAAACGGAAGAAGCCTAAATGAAGAACTCTCTTTGAGTAGTCTATTTAGGCTTTTTATTATTCAAGCAAGAACAAAAGTGAATTCTGTAAAAGGGAAACGCTTTTGTTTTTTTGAAAATTTTGTTAAGTTTTAGTAAACACCAAAAGATGAATATTTAAATAAGGAGAAAATGAATGACGAATATGGAACTAAATACTAAAGATGTAAAGCAGCTGATCAGCGAGCATCAACAATTTTTCTATACGAACCAAACGGCATCTATTGATTTTCGGTTGCTGCAATTAAAAAAGTTAAAAGCAGGAATCGAACAGTATGAACAAAAGATTATCGAAGCACTGCATAAGGATTTAGGAAAGCATGTTTTTGAAGCGTATGCCTATGAAGTAGGTTTTGTGTTAAGTAGTATCAGGCATACGATCAAGAACTTAAAAAAGTGGACAAAGCGAAAAAAAGTAAAGAGTCCACTTGCTTTGTTTCCATCAAAAAGTTATGTACAGTATGAACCATACGGAACGGTATTAATCATTAGCCCATTTAATTATCCTTTTCAGCTTGTGATGGAACCGTTAATTGGTGCGATTGCTGCCGGAAACTGTGTCGTATTAAAGCCTTCTGAATTGGTTCCATCTATATCAGCAGTTATAACGGAGATGATTTCGTCTATTTTTGACGAAAACTATATTCGTTCTGTCGAGGGAGGAGTTGCCACAAACACAGCATTAATACATGCTTCCTTCGATTATATTTTTTTTACAGGAAGTGTTTCTGTAGGAAAAATGGTTATGGAAGCAGCAGCCCAAAACCTTACTCCTGTAACGTTAGAATTAGGCGGGAAAAGTCCAACATTTGTTGATGAAAGTGCAAATATTCCTTTTGCTGCCCAACGAATTATATGGGGAAAAACATTAAATGCCGGACAAACATGCATCGCTCCAGATTATCTTGTTGTCCATGAATCAATAAAAGAAAGACTAATTGCAGAAATGAAAAAAACATTACATGCATTTTACGGACATTCTATAGAAAACAGTAAAGACTTTGGGAAAATTGTTAATGACAAGCATTTTAACCGATTACAGCAACTAATTGGTCAAGAGCAAGAGAACATCATCACTGGGGGAAACAGTAATTATAAGACAAGGTATATCGAACCGACATTACTACATGCAGCATGGAATTCTCCGTCAATGGAAGAAGAACTATTTGGACCAATCTTGCCGATTATTACCTATACAGATTTGGATGATGCCATTGCTTGTGTCAAAAAACGACCGAAGCCGCTGGCATTATACATATTTACAACAAATAGAGAAGCAGAGAATCATCTTGTAAGCAATATTTCTTCAGGGGGGGTTTGCATTAATGACACAATTACACATGTCGCAAATCCATATTTGCCATTTGGAGGAATTGGAAGCTCTGGAATCGGGATGTATCACGGAATCTATAGCTTTTATACATTTTCACACAAGAGAAGCATCTTAAAGAAAAGCAATAAATGGGCTATTCCGATTTTGTTTCCTCCTTTTACAGAAAAAAAAGGAAAACTCATCCGGAAAGTATTAAAGTAGACATTGCAGACACCGTATAGACAATAAAAAACAAGTTTTTTTCTCTAACAGGGAGGTCTTTTTTGCATCAATCCAATGAACAATCTTATTTTCCTGTAAACTCCGTTACGCCGAATGTTTGATTATAATCATAGCCGTTAAAGAAAATATCTAAGTCGTGAAAGTAGCGATGAAGCTTGCGCATCGCTTCTCGATCATCCCCTTTGATAACTAATTGTGCATTTTGCTTCATGCTATTTAAATCGTTTTCTATTTGTTTATTTTTCACAGAAATGCCGTTTAATTGTTGAAGGATGCTAGTTGCTGCTTCTTTTTGTTCCGTATAGCTGGCAGTATCAATTTTTCCCCAACCAAGTGTGTTATTATAAAAATTATGCCAGTTTGCAATAAAGGTATGTCCATTTGTGCCATCTGCCAGTGTTACTGCATCTTCCTCAACTGGTTTATTTACGGTTTCTTTATTAAAATCTTCCGATTCACCTGAAGTAGTTTCTTCAACTGGTGCCACTTTGTTTGTCTTATGGGTATTGCCTTTTTCTAAGAAAAGTAATAGGCCAAAAGTAGCTGAGGCAATTAGTGCACCTCCACCAATAAGGATGCCAATACACCATAACAGAATCTTTTTCCAGTTCATTAGAACAGAATCTCCTCCTTTTAGTTAAAAGTTTACTTGTTTTATAGTCTATCATTGCTAATTTTATATTTCAATTTCTGCCAAAGATTCAAAATATTTCTCATCTTCTTAAATAATTCAAACTTCGCAAAGTGAATGATGAAGAGACAGCTTGTTAAAACAAGGTTTTACTACAAAACAGTAGTAGTGTTGATTTTTTCATGTCATCTTTCAACGTTGTTCTACCAACAGGCGAAACCTAATTCCGTTTTCTAAAGGTTTGTTGTTTGAAAATAAATCTAAATAAGAAGCACGGAGCAGCCAGAATACACGAAGACTCCTGTGGGATTAGCGAGACAGGTGAGACCCTGCAGGAGCAAGGCGACGAGGAGGCTCACCGCTCGCCCCACGGAAAGCGAAGTGTATTCTGACTGCGGATTACATAACAACAAACTATGCGAAAAGAGCCTTCCTAAAAGATGGGTGTTTTTACTAGATTGCGACGCAGCCACAAAAGAAGTGTAGACATTAATATGTATAAAGCTTTAAATCATTTTTATAATATTCTGCAAAAAAAACATCTTCCATTCGGAATCCCTTTTCCTTTAGCATGGTTAGCAGCCATTCCTCATCTTTTCCGATATCTTCAAGCCCTTCTTGATGAATATCTCCATCTGAAATGAGCATATAGGAATATTCTTCATCATCTTTATGAATAACAGTTAATTGGCCATTTTGTTCAATTTGGGCCTTTTTTAAGGAGCCAATATAATTGATGTCCTTTAATCGGAGCATCGTATAAAATGTTTTGGTTGATAATTTCGCTTTTTTAAAATTATCAATAAGCAAGATGCCATCCCGGACAATGACAACTCGTTCTCCCTCTACAAACTGCTTTACATATCGATTTTTAAGTTTGAGAATTCGAATAACATACCCTAAAAAACCCCATATAATTAGAACGATAAGAAATTGCATAATGGTAATTGCTGGACTGTAGATGATTCCTCCAAGAATTCCACCCAATACATAATTTTGAATTTGATCAGCTGGAGTCAGGGGAGCTAAGTTTCCTTTTCCTGACAAATTCATAAAAACAATAAGACAAAAAAATCCAATTGTTAATTTTATCGCAACTTCTATATATGCACTCATATATTTGCACCTTTCTTCATATAATTTAAGATATATACGCCGAATGAATAAAAGGGGAAAATTCACTATAATTTCAGAATTAGCTTTTCCAGTTTTAAATTTTTTATGCTCATTTTGTGGTTAGAATGAAAGAAGAAAGGATGGAAAAAATCACCTCAATCAGATATAATGGTAATATAGTAACGAGAATAAAGAACGAACTTTATAGTTATTAAAAATTTTTTTATAATAAAAGAAAGCGCATTCATTTTAATGACAAGTAACTAATATAGCTTAATTTATATGAATAACATAAAAATTAGACCATAAAGTGAACCTTCCATCAGTAGGGGGTTTTACTGCTCGTTAAGAGTGGGATAAAAATAAGGTGCATATAATGAACGCTGTATGATATAGGAGGGAGTAAAGGTGAATCTGCAGCCAAATTTTTCGCAATATCAAAAAACATCAATGGTTTTAAATCAAGAAATGCTTCAAACAATATCGCTTTTAGCATATTCTACACATGATTTGCTAGATTATATACGTGAACAGGCAATGGAGAATCCGCTAATAGAGTGTGAAAAATGCTTTAAAGAGGTTGCTGCTAAAATAGAGGGATTTGACATTACAAGAGCAGCAAAAAAACAGCGCCAATCTGATGAAATAAATTCGATAATAGAAAATGTAAAAGATCAAAATAATACAACATTGTCGGCTTTTCTATTAGAGCAGGCAGGACTTTTAAAATTAAGTGAAAAAGAGTATAAATATTTAGCCTATTTTATTAATAATCTAGATGATAATGGGTATTTAACGACTTCTATGCAGGATATTTCTACAACCTTAGCCATTACATTGGAGGAGGGGAGAAACTATCTTTCTTTATTGCAGAACATGGAGCCATCTGGAATAGGTGCAAGCAATTTACAGGAATGTCTGCTGCTGCAGCTGAAGAAAAATTATCCGAATGATAAACTGGCTTTTACTATTATGTCAGAGTATTTTGATTTATTTGCAGCGAAAAAATGGCAAAAAATTGCAAAGGAATTAAGCATTTCCTTATCTGATATCAAGCTGGTGCAAATGAAAATTCTTGAACTTCAGCCAAGGCCTGGATTAAGCTTTCAGCATGATTTGTCTCTTTATATTCGACCAGATATTTCTGTGCATCTAGTAAATGATTATTTTGAGATACAATTAAAAGATCAACTTTTTAGCAAGTTAACAGTAAATAAAGATTATCTACCTTTACTGCAAAATAAAAAGGGCATCGAGTATAAGTATATACGGAAAAAATATGCAGAATTTCAATCACTAAGTAATAGTCTAAAACAAAGAGAAGCACTTTTAGTAGATGTTTGTACCATGCTAGTACAAATGCAGGAGGAATTTTTTTATGAGGGTCCAAGTAAATTGAAACCATTAACATTAAAACAAATAGCCGATGCGCTTGAAATACATGAATCAACCATTAGCCGCATCGTTTCCAATAAATATGTGGAAACATCATTTGGAATTCTTTCTTTAAAATCTTTTTTTAGTCAAGGGATAAAAGGGGAAAATGAACAAGAAATTTCATCAACCGCTGTGAAAAAAATAATAACTAGTTTAATAGCTGAAGAAGATAAACAGAAACCTTATTCAGATGAGAAACTAAAAAATGTATTAGAATCGAAGTATGATATTTATGTCTCCAGACGAGTTATTACTAAGTATCGAGAGGAATTAAATATTCCATCTTCATCAAAAAGAAAGCAGTTTTAAAAGGAATAGAAATAGATGAACAAAAGACGATCCAACTCCTTTCAAACAGGATAAGCACCGGGATAAATATGCCGGGAAGCATCCTCTTGAAAGGAGTTTTTGTGTTTAAACAATATAAATACTTCTGGAGTTTTTTTACTGGCGTCCTTTCAACGGGGGAATTTGATGCTTTATTATGTAAGTGTTTATACTTAATTTTCTATAAATGAATGATTTTTACTTGTAAATGTTGATTAAAATACTTATAATTACTTATATAAGAAGGAGGTTTGAAATGTATCAAGAAGAAAGATTAGTAAAGATTCTACAAGTTTTAAATGAACAAATCAGCATGTCAGTTGTGGAAATTTGTGAGCGTTTTACTATTTCTCGAGATACTGCAAGAAGAGATATATTAAAATTAGTGGAGCAAGGCGCTGCCATTAGAACACATGGAGGAATTTCTCTTCCAGTGATAAAAGAGACCATTTTAGCATATCGAGAAAGGGTTCGATCCTTTTCACAGGAAAAAAGGAAAATTGGCGAATATGGTGCTGATTTTTTGGAGGAGACAGGAGTTTATTTTTTTGATGTTTCCACAACGGTTTGCTGCTTAGCTGAACAAGTCAATAAAAAGATGCAGGTATATACACATTCTCTTGATATTGCAGAAGTGCTTTCTGATCAATCTGCAGCATCCATTTATCTATTCGGAGGAAAATTAAATGAACAAAATCGATTTTTCTTTGATATAGAAGGTGTGAATCAATTAGATAAAATGAAATTTGATGCAGCCTTTTTAGGAGCTGCCGCTATTATGGAAGATGGGATTTATTTCGAGGACAAAGAAGATGCCTATATAAAGAGCATAGTAGTTCAAAAAGCATCTAAAAATATCATTCTTGCAGATGTGGATAAGTTTTCAAAAAGCAGCTATTACAAGGGGATGGACTGGAAGAATATACATATCATTATTACAAATCAATGCCCTCCGCCAGCTTTTTGTGAAATTATGAAAGCGAATAATATAACGCTTTTTGTTGCTGAATAAAAGAAGAATCTCCTAAACAAGGGAGATTTGTATAGCTTAATATATGCATTCCACTAGATTAGGAGTTGAAAAGGATGTATAAACTTATTTTCAGTGATATCGATGGAACGCTGCTAAATTCAAAGCACCAAATTAGTAAGGAAACAAAGGATTCTTTAAAGATCCTTGAGAAAATAGGCATTCCTTTTGTGTTAGTTTCGGCTAGGATGCCTGAAGGAATTCTGTTACTCCAAGAGCCTTTAAAGATAAATGAACCGATTATTTGTTTTAGTGGAGCACTTTTATTAGGTGCAGAACAGACAAATGGAGAAAGGGAGATTATGTACGAAGTGACAATGGAGGAGCAGGATATAAGAGGAATACATAGCTTGATAGTCTCCCAATTTTCGTCGATTTGTTTTACCTTGTACAGTAAAGACGATTGGTTTGTGGAATCCTTGCATGATGAATGGGTAGAACAGGAGAAAGACATAACCGGCATTTTTCCAAAACTATTTGATTTACAGCACACATCTTGTCCAAATGTTTATAAAATATTATGTATGGGAGCACCTTCCTCTATTGATTCTCTAGAAAGGGAACTGAAGAATCATTATCCGGAGCTTTCCATTTATAAATCAAAATCCACTTATCTAGAGATTATGGCTGCAAATGTAAAAAAATCTTTTGCTATTGCTGTGCTTGCAAACAAATTAGGAATAAAACAGCAGGAGATTATGGCTTTTGGCGATAATTATAACGATATTGATATGCTGGAGTATGCTGGGATGGGTGTGGCAATGGAAAATGCCCCGCAACTGGTGAAGGATGCAGCGGATATGGTGGCCAAAAGCAATGATGAAGACGGGGTAGCAGAAGTAATTAATCATTATTGGGTGAAGAAAAAGGTGTAATAGAAAAATACTAAAAGTTTTTCCATGAAAAAGCAAAAGATTGGGCAAAGCTTCTATAAATCCATATAATAAGCATAAGGGATTCCATTTTCTCGCGGCAACGAAGTAAAATAGAACCCCTGACTGTATTGTATCTGTGCAGATGGTGAGGCGCCTATGCAGCGGCGCCAAGCGAATCTTTTACGCTAAAATCTTTGCCCAATAGCCTAAAATACCGATAACAAAAATCGATAAGATTAAAATTAATGGATTTACTTTTTTCTTTAATAATTTAGCAACAAGGAATGTCAGTAATAAAGGAACTAATCCTGGCATTAATTGATCAAGCACACTTTGAATTGTTGTAACAGTTGTGTTGCCTGCTTGGTCGGTCAATTCAGCGATTTTAACGGGTATATTAATACTGGTCCACTTACATACTAGAGCACCCATTACAAATAGTCCGAGAATAGAAGCGCCTTCTGTTAGTTTTTGCAGTCTGTTGCCTGCAAGGTCAGAGATGATTTCCATTCCTTTGCTGTAGCCATAGCGTACACCATACCAAACGACACCTAAACGAATAACATTAAATAATAGAAAGAATACAAGCGGGCCAATAATGCTTCCTGTTAAGGCAATAGATGCACCAAGTGCTCCAAGCACCGGACGTAATGTGCCCCAGAAAATTGGATCACCCACACCCGCAAGAGGCCCCATCAGACCTACTTTTACACCAGCGATAGAACTATCTTCAATTTCAGCTCCATTTGCCTTTTTCTCTTCCATCGCTGCGTTAACGCCGATGATTGGTGCGGCTAAAAATGGCTGTGTATTAAAAAATTCTAATCCGCGTTTTAGTGCTTTATTGCGATCTTCCCCTTTTTTATAAAGTCTTTTAATTGCTGGAATCATGGAATAGCAATACCCGATTGCCTGCATTCTCTCAAAGTTAAAGGATCCTAATAAAAGATTTGCACGGAAAAACATTTTCGTTAAATCTTTTTTTGTTAATTTTAGCTCTTCTGTTTGTTTTTCAGGTTCAATATATGTTTTCTTTAAAGATTCACCCATGTTTTATTCCTCCTTTTTTTAAAAAAGTTAAGAAAGTTAAAATTCACCTTAGATCAGTGTCTATCTCCAGCGCCTATCGTACTTCAGGTCTTCTCCCTGCGATAAGTCAACATCGAATCGCTTTCGCTCTTCGTGTTTCCTTTATCACGTTTTAACGGGCAGTAAGATATTACTTAAAAATGGATAGTGCACAAAAAACTTCCCGTAAAAACCTGATCGGCTCATCTAACCATCAGGGAATGAACACCCTGTTGAAGGTTCGCCTTATCTCAGTCGAAGCCGCTTTTAGTCGGTACGGCGATGAGCCAGCCGCTTGCGCTTTTCTTAGCTGTCTAAATCATCATCTAAATCATCGTCAAATCTAGCATTTGTTCCGGTTCCAGAAACTGCTGCAAGTCCAGCCTGGTTTTTTGTAAGGCTGTATTTTGGATGTAATTGAATATATACAATAGCAGCAACAATACCTATTACACCAAAAGCAACTAAATTAAAGTTTGAGAATGCTGCAAATACGAATCCAAGGAAGAAAAATGGCATTAGATATTTCGCACCCATCATGTTCATAATCATCGCGTAACCAACAATAACAACAATTCCGCCGCCAACTTGGAGTCCTTTTGTAATAACATCTGGAATTCCGTTTAGCATTGCTTCAAAAGAATGAACGCTGATTAAGCTGACAATTAATGTTGGAATAACGACACGCAATGCCTGGATCGCGAGTCCGAAATAATGCATTCGGTCTATGCCTTTAAAATCGCCGTTTTCTGCGTATTTATCAGCACGATGCTGTAAGCCGATTGTTAAAGTTCTGGCAAAAATAGTTAATACCTGACCTGCAGCTGCCAAAGCAACCGCAACGGCAATTCCTTTTCCGATGCTTTGGTTTGCAGTGATAACGAGAATAGTAGAAATAACACTGGCCATAGCTGTATCTGGTGCCATTGCCGCACCTATATTCATCCATCCAAGGGCCATCATTTCTAATGTTCCGCCTAGAATAATCCCTGTTTTAAGATCTCCAAGCACAAGACCGATTAATGTACAAGCAACGATAGGACGGTGCGTTTGAAAAGCATCAAGCACACTTCCCATTCCAGTTATCGCAGCGATAATCAGGATTAATATAATTTGTAATGTCGTCACGATTATTCACCTCTCTAAATATAGAATTCTTGTAGTTTATAAAACTATTATTTCAATTTAATGCGCTTACAATTTTGTCATTAGGTCTACTTTTGGATCGGTAATTGCATGTCTAATTTCTAATTTAATATTATAGCTATTCAGTTTTTTAAATGCTTCTACATCTTTGTCGTCTACATTAATAGCGTTGGCCAGCTGTCTTTTTCCTTCTTTAAAGCACATGCCGCCAACATTGATTTTATCGATTTTTACTCCAGCTTCGACCACTCTTACAATGTCTGTCGGGTTTGTGAAAAGTAATAATATTTTAACCCCTTCATATTTTGGATTATTATAAGCCCTTACCATTTTATCAATCGGAACAACGCTTGCTTTTATCCCTGGTGGAGATACAGAAATTAACAAAGTTTTTCTTAGTGTATCTTTAGCTACTTCATCTGAGACAACAATAATGCGCTCACAATTTGCTTCTTTTGACCAAGATGTAGCAACTTGACCATGAATTAAACGATCATCAATCCGAACCAATGTAATATTCATAATAAATCATTCTCCTCGCTTGTGCTGCTAAATGCTAAACTTTGCTTGAACGACCTTACCCCTTCTGCTGCTGTTTGACTGACAGATTGAATTAAATCTTGGAAATCACTTCTTTGTCTTTTATCAAAGCCCTCAATTAACATTGGCAAATTGACTCCAGCTACCACATCCATTTCTTCTTTGTCTGCAGTAATTAATGCTGCCGCGTTATATGGACTTCCACCGAATAAATCAACCATAAAAAGTGCCCCTTTGCTTAAATCTAATGCTTGTAATGCATGGTGATATTTCGTTTGTAGATCATCAAGTCCTTCTCCTGGAGAAAATGTTATATATGCAACATTTTCTTGTTTGCCGAAGATCATCTCAGCTGATTTGATGATTTCTCGGGAGAATTCCCCGTGAGTTGCAACAATAAATGCAACCATCTCTACACCTCCTTTATTTTTTTACCTTACACTTATATATATAGCAAGAAGCGTGCCAACTTTTATGGAAGGATCATTTTTTTTGTGAAATAGATAAAAAAACGTTGATATAAAAGCGTTTTCTTTTTTGTGGAAAAATGTATCATTCTTTCTTTATGGTCTCTTTTTTGCTTATTATTCTATTTTTAATACACTTATAAACAAAAAGAATTCGGAAAAACTCCTAATTCTTCTCATTTTGATACACTATTATTTTTATAGCTGGATATTGATACACTTTTAAGAGAATTTGGACCGTTTATAAAACACTTTTTTGGGCGTTTAATGAAACAAAATAGCTGGAAATAAATAAAAAGCCGAGAAAATAGCAATTCTCCCGGCATTTTTATTTATTTAAATGGAAAGGTCTATTTTTTTTTTAATACACTTCTCTTTAAATTCTTCAAAAAGCAAATCTGCAATATAATAAAGCTCATCATCTGATAACATGATATTTAGTTGTTTTTTAATAATTTCAAAGCATTTTTTAATCATTTTAATCATATTTGTTTTTTCTTTCGTAATTTCTCCACGATAAATCAGTTCGTCTTTAACGATTGCTCTTTCCATTGCAAATGCAGTGTGCAAAACAATGCGGATAGTGGTTGTATTTTTAAAATGAACCTCCCAATCCCTCTCAAGCTGCTGGCAAAAAAGTAAGAGGCTTGATGTTGCGCGATAAGGATTCAAGTAGATTAATATTTTTTTCATGCCATCCTCACACAAACTGCGAAGAATCACATCTGAATGGCTGTTTTTTATGAGAATCGACCTATTTTGAATCGCCTGTTCTATCACTCTTTCTCCTTTTCCTTCGATAAATTCTTCTAAAGAAATAAAAGGAGCATCAATGCGCGGGTTTTTGACCCCAATTGAAACAATAATACTGTATTTTTTTTGCAGTTGTTCCATTGATTCCTTTAATCCTACGGTTGAAATGGGAATCACTTCGATGAGTTCATCCGTAGTTTCCGAAATATAGGATTGTACCATCTCTTTTAAGCGCAGCGCTGTTCCTTCACCAGTAGAACAAATGGTGACAATTGCTTTATTTTCGACCGATTTTTTAGGAGTGGCGTCCAATATTATTTCTGTATCAGTATTGTTATATCGAAGTGATGAATATATGGTATTTAAATCCATTTCTAAAAAGTTTGCTTTCCGAACGGCATCAAGTACTAATGGGGTGGAAACCATATCAATGGTTTTCACTTTTATTTTGGATTTTTCGATAATTTTTTCCTCAAAATAATAGAGAGAGCCCATATCTACAAGCATCAGAACCCCTTCTCCTCTGTCTGTTTCTTTGACAGCATCAACGATCTTGTCAAAAACATCATGGAAGCTCACATCAAGAGGCATATCGACTGCTCTTATATTATGTTCTCCCAAAAGCTCCTGTGTTACGTTTACCATGGAACTAGCGGTTGATTCTCCGTGGGCCGCGACAACAATTCCAACCTTGCCTTTATTATTCCATTCATCTGTTGAGATAAGGAGCAATGCTAAATACATCACCTCTAGTTCAGGAAGAACAATGGCTAATCTTTCCTCAATAATTTCTTTCATTTTAAGTGCAACTTTATATTCATTTTGATTTTGCCGCATTGTTTCATATATATCCTCAAGAACAGGGATATCTTTTTTAAATCTGTTTTTTCTATTTAATAGCCCTTCGATATGCAAACTGACAAAATAAATAAACTTATCATTAAAACTTCGTTTGAGCATGCTTTGTGACAAAGAACGCAGCTCTTCTGCAAGTTGAAGCACTTTTTTATCCACTAAATTGGATAGTTTCGTAAAGTTTTGTTTCGTCACTTGTTGATAAAAGCTTTTGATATGAACTTTAATATCCGTTGTTACAAACTTGTTTATTTCATCTTTATCAATTCCTTCATCTTTTAAAAGTCGTGCTTTATCTTCAATAATTTTATACATATCAAAAGGAAGTTCATATACGTCATTTTCTAATAAATCTTCGTTTCCTTCTCCTGTAATAGTGATAATGGAGTCGATGAATTTGGCAATTTCTTCATTTTCTTTGCGATTCCGAGAAAGAAGGCTTAATCCTTCCTTCATTTCAGGAGGGAGCGTTTTTGCATATAAATTCACATATGGATCTTGTATACTCTCTAAAAATCCTTGCGCGCAAACAAGTTGAATATTGGATTTAAGCTGCCCGATATTTCCAAATGTGACACTGCCGAGTAATGCCCTCATGACATCTTCATGTACACGGATATTTTTATGGATGCGCGCCGCTTCTTTTCCAAGCAGAAATTTGGTTAATTCAATTTTTTCCTTCACTTGTCGTTCATGAAAAGATGGCATCGTAATGGTAATTGGAATTCTTCGTAAAAAAGTGTTTAAAAACGAAGAAGAAGGATCTTCGGTAGTTGCACTGATAATTAAAACTTTTGCTTTCCGATTGCGTTCCGTTTCACCTAAACGGTTAAAGAGACCATTATCCATAAAGTAAAAAATCATTTCTTGCCCTTCTGGGGGAAGGCGATGCACTTCATCTAGAAATAATATGCCGCCATCTGCTTTTTCCACCAACCCTTGTTTTTCGGAAGTGGCGCCAGTAAAAGCACCTTTTATATGACCGAATATTTGAGAAAGCAGCAATTGGGGATTGTTGTAATAATCGGCACAGTTAAACACGACAAAGGCAGACTTTTCGTCCATTGTTTCTGCGTATTTAGCGTAATTATGCATCATATGGGCAAATAAGGTTTTACCAGAGCCTGTTGGACCTAAAATCAAAGTATGCAGTCCCTTTGGGGGATACACAATTGCTGCTTTTGCCTGCTCCACTTGTTTTTTTAAGCTTCCTTCAAACCCGATTAAAAGACGAAATGGATTTTGGTCGAATGATTTAATTACTTTCTTTTTGGTTTCATATAAATCCTTTAATGATTGAATTTCTAATATGCTTCGATCGAGAATATTGCCATAATAATTTTGTATAATGTCACGAGGAATATACAGCACGGGTCTTTTTTTGATTTTCACAATCTTGCCGGATCGTACAAGATTGTTTAATTCTAAGCTGACATTATTTCTTAGCATCGATAATTCTTCTACTAATTCATTAGCAGAAAATCCTTCTTTTTCAATAAGCTCCTCTTTCGATAATTTTTCGCATTTATCTACTAATAACTGGAATATTCGTTCCATTCTTTTCATCCTATCACCTCATTTATTGTTAAAAGTGGGATAAAAGGCATGCATCAAGACTTTAGAAGGAAGGATGTACTTTATTGTTGAATATCACTTTTGTAAACCTTTTCAAAAAAGTAGTGAGAAGTTAGACGCAAGCTGCCCTTAGTATTATTTTAAAGGATACGGACAAAAAAAGCTTTATAAAAATAGCAATTCGATGGATAAATTATTTGCATAGTTTTGATTTAACAAACAAATTGCTTAGTGTTTATTGTTTTAGAAGAAATGGGGCGTATTTCATTCGCTCTTGAAGGGAAATAGTACCCTGCCCATCCAAGTGGGATGTTATAATACGGTGGGACTGGGGAATGGGGGAGAAGAGTGGAGAATACTCAACTGTAGGCATTTTTCCTTCTTTCTATATTGTCATAAGCGGCCTGTTTAGAACATAGCTAAAGTTTTACTGTTATTTTACGTTCTTGAGAAGGAAAGGGAGGGGGAACAACAGATGCAAGACAAAGAGAAAAAAACAAGTGATTCCAGTTATATTCAGCAGCACTTGGCAAACGAACGTACCTATCTTGCTTGGATTAGAACAAGCATTGCGATTATTGGAGTTGGTTTTTTAATCACCAATCTTCATTTTTCAACTCGCCAAACGAATATAGAAGTAGCCAATGTTTTAGCTGAAACAATTGGGCTGACATCTATAATAGTGGGAATTATTATTATATTATTGTCCACATTCTCCTATATAGAAAAAGGAAAAGCTATTAATCTGCAATCCTTTCGATTTCCAAGATTATTAATTTATATTTTATCTATACTAACGGTCGTTATCTTTATTGTTTTTGCTGTGTATTATTTGTTTGTGTGGGGAGTGCTGCATTAGTTGGAAATAAAAAGCATCTATTGTGAACATACAAGTCAACATAGATGCTTTAAATTTGGTTTAAGCCTTCGCTAAAGTGTGGATCACTAAATCTGCTACAGGTTCACCGTTTATAAAATGTTCTTCTGTAATTCTTTCCACATCATCTTCTGTCACATTGTAATACCAAACTCCATCTGGATATACTAGCACAAAAGGGCCATTGCCACACATTCCTAAACAGCCAGTTTTGGTTATTTTTATTTCTTTATGAATGCCATGTTCAACAAATTGTTCCTTAAAAGCATCCATTACACCATCAGCGTCTGATTCACAATGCTGACTTCCGCAATAAAGAATATGCTTTTTTATTAAATTTAATCGACTCATTCACATCACTCTTCTTTTCATATAATGGAAGTTAACGTTAACATACCCTCATTATATCGCTGTATATATAGAATAAAAGAGTAATGGACAAATTGTTGAAAAATTGTCAATTATCAGAAATGTTTGCTAGCTGGCAACATTCTTCTAATAACAGCAGGTGTTGGAGATATTGTCGTTATTTGATGATTAATCATGCAATTCGTTTGTAATTTGTAGAAATCGCGGTGATGTAAAATACTTTTAAGGGATTTGTCTTCTGAATGTAATAGAATTGTAATTTAAGGACTCTTTTCTTATGTTATAACAATAGGAGAAAGGGGTTTTAAGATGCGTTCCTTAAAAAACATAATGGTCATCACACTGGCAAGTATGCTTTCCTTCTCACCAGCAATAATGGCTCATGCAGAAACGAATCAAGAAACACTGAACAATAGCCATAACAGGCTAAAGCAAAATGAAGAGTTGCTTAACGATAAAGAAGCAGAAAAACAAAAAGTTGTAAAAGAGCTTGATGCGGTACATAATGATTTATCCAAATTTAATACCGAATTAGCAGAGAATAAAGCAAATGTAGCAGCAGTGGAACTAGATATTACAGATTCTCAAACTAAAATAGAGGAGAAGAAGGAAGAGATTGTTACATTAGAAGATAAAGTGCTTTCAAGAAAAAAAGTGATGAAAGACCGCCTTGTCTCGCTGCAGCATAATGACCAAACAAATGTAATCATAGATGTACTTCTTAACGCAAAGAGTCTTTCGGACTTGCTAGACCGAGCGACAGCAGTTACTGTTATTTATAATATGGATAAAGACATACTTGAGCAGCAGGAATCAGATTTAAAACAAATTGAAAAAGAAAAGCAGGAAATTGCACAGGAAGAGAAAATGCTGCAAAAGCAATATGAAACATTAGCTTCCAATCAGGCGGATTTAGAAGAAAATCTGCAAAAAAGACAAGAAGTTCTTTCAGAGGTTCAAAAAAAATATAAAACCATCTCCAACGATATTGCGATAGCTGAGAATGAAAAATCAACCATTCAAAAAGAAATGAAGCAGCAGCAAGACAGCTTAAAAAAGCAGCAGCAAGAAGCAAAAAACAGAAGTAAAGAAATTGTACAGCAAAAGAAAACCGTGAAAGTGAATACAATAAAAGTTGCTGCTGTTTCTACTGAAAAGAAACAAACCGAAAACAGCAGTGCGAATGATAATAAAGAAGAAATATATGTAACCGCAACAGCATACAGCCACGAAAGCGTTAGTTCAGAGAGAACCGCACTTGGCTATAATATTAAAAAGAATCCTAATATGAAATTAATTGCTGTTGATCCTTCCGTCATTCCACTAGGATCCAAAGTTTGGGTAGAAGGCTACGGAGAAGCCGTTGCCGGAGATACAGGCGGAGCAATCAAAGGACATAAAATTGACGTGCTTGTGCCCAATAACGGCAAAGCAAGAGCATGGGGGCGCAAAACGGTTAGAGTAGTGATATTGGATTAATCAATATGTATAAGTACAGCTCGGTGGAAGAAGTTTCTGCAGAGCTTTTTTTATTATCGGTATGAGAAAAAAGCAACCATAGTCTAGATGAAAGATAGTTTACAAGAAGGAAAATCCATTTTTATAATAAAAAATGCACAAGAGAAATCATAAGTGAAATCTCTCGTGCATTGCTTTGTATTACTATATTGTTTGCAAATCTAGTAGAAATTTCCCCAATAGTTTTTCAATTTATGAACACTATGGGGAAATTTCCAAGTTAGACCTGCCATTTTTGCTTAATAATTTTATTTGTTGTCAATCGTTAATTGACCTTGCTCAAGAATGCTGTTTTTCACAACAGAAGTTTTTGAACCTTTGATGTTCACTAAGAAACTTGGAGCAAATGTTGCTTGATGATCTGCAAAGTAGCCTCTGTTTGTCATGTAGCTTGTGATTACTACGTTATCACCTTTCACTTGTGGAATTGCAAAGTGAGCATAAGTCCAAGTGATGTCATATGGATTTAGGTCTTGGTGTAATACAAGTCCTGTTCCGTTTAATGGTTTGTATGGTCCAGTGATTGAATCTGCTACATATCCTAACATGTAGATGTCTTCTTTATCGATGCCGTCAACGAACATTTTAGCTCCACGTGTATCTGTAAATAAGTACCATTTTCCATCTTTTTCGAAAATGTTAGCACGTTCAATTTCATCTGTTACAGTATTAGAAGCAATTAATGGTTTCATTACTTTTTTCAACGTAAAGTCTTCATTTAATTCAACGATACCAAGTGCACCATTTGCTAATGATGAGTAATATTTGCTTGGGCTTTGAAGCAATTTAGCTTTTTCTGCTTCGAAGAACTTTTTGCTTCCACCATAGTAAGCTCTGTTATTAAAGGAGTCGTCTCCTTGATAGCCTGTTTCTGTTCCTGTATTTGCTTCAAAAACAAGGTATTTACGGCCGTTATCTTCTACATAATGCGGATCTCTTAATGTATGGTTATCATCAAAGTTTCCGTTGCCGAAAGCTTGGTTCATAGTTTGGTAGTTTTTACCGTCACCATCAAAGATTGATTTGAAATCTTCTACTCCATCCACTTTAAGCGTGTTGCTGTCTGGTTGAGATACATTGATTTGTGCTGTTGTTAATGTTTGTTTACCATACAAATCTTTTGATGGTTCCCAGATTGAGCGATTTGTATAGAACAAGCGAACTTTTCCATCAGAAGTTAAAGTGGCAGATCCTGACCATTCTTCTCCTTGAGTGTGTAGAATAGGATCATTTGTATTAAATTTATCGCTGTCTTTAAATACTCTTCCAGCACATTTCCAAGTAGCGGAATTATCGCCTGCTTTTTTATAGAACAAGTAAATAAATGTGTCCCATCCTTTTTTCGGATCTCCAGCTAAACCAAATGTGATTTCGTAGCCGTTGTAGTTTGCTACTGTTCCATCTGCATTTTGCAGCGGCCAAGTATCCCAAACATCTAAGTTAATAGGGTTGCCTTGGTCATCAAAGCCTTTTGCTGATTCTACGTTTTTAATAGTAGATGCGTCAAATTGTGGCACCTTAAATTGCTCGCTTGTTTGTTGTTGAGGTATTTTCAATGCATCAAAACGTGTAATATGAGAGATTCCATAATCTTCTTTATAATTCACGCTGTTTTCTTTCGCAGAAGTAAGTGATGCACCTCCTAATAATAATGCTGTAGTAAAGGATAATGCTGTTGCTCGTTTGGCAATCTTTTTGATCTTCATTACAGTTTCCCCTCTCTATTTGTGTATGTATCTAAAAAGTTAGAAAACTAATGCTGTCATTAGCTGCTCTCTTTTTAGACCATGAAATTATCTCTTTGTTCTTCAATTAGAAAAGTTGTTTTGCACTATTAATAGAGTTCCTCGCCTAAACCAATTATGTACAGTATTTTTTGGTTGTTTTAAGAATGAATGGTTTATGGCAATTTAGTGATAATCCCATACACAATGCACAAAATTGAATATGAATCTATCAACGTCTCTGAAGTTGAACAAAAATTCTAAATAAAAAAGCAAGATTTAATTTCAACACAAGATTACTTTGATTATGAATTCTCGTCAATTCGATCAAATGTAACAATAAGCAACCATAATCCATTGGATGATGAAATATAACTAGGACTTAAATAATGATTTTCTTAACCTTTTTGTAACATTTAATTTATCTAATTTCCGTATGTTTTTATCATGTTGTGAATATATTGAAGCTACCTCTTTTTTGTTATTGAGCTTGTCCTTTTATAATAAAATCATTGCGGGCATACGTCTTAAGCATTTTTCTTTTGTGAATATTTTCATCTAATATGATGTATATATTTGTTGGATCTCCGTTGTAAAAGAAAAAGACAATGTTTTTTACATTTCTGTTTGGTTGTAAAAATATTGTTAAAAAATACAGACAAAAGAATGAGTGTGGACAGAGGGGAAATTAGTACCTTTATCATACGAAAAAAAGGAACCGGTTCCCTATAATTCATTAATATGACATAATTCGGTAAAAATTTTCTGACATAACAATTATTTCTTCTGAACAATTAAAGAATATATTACATGGAAAAAGCATGTTTTGAATCAGTTTCTTTCAAAACATGCTTTATTGACTTGGAACATTTTATCCTACACTTAACGGTCAGTAAGACCACCACCTCAAGATACTAGGAAGCTTAGTGGGGGATAACTGCCCTTAAAGGACCGAGGGAGGTACACATACGAAGGCCATCACTTCCTGTGGACCGCAAGCTATCCATCAGTGGGGGATGAAGAAAACTCCCACTGATGGAAAGGCTCACTATAAATGGTGTACGTTTAAATTCCGTTAAGAAAAAAGTTTGGCATGAAGGATGTTTAAAGCGCGGTCTATTTCTTTTAGATCTTCTTTGGACGTTTCCTGTATTCGTTTGAAAAAATTGCTTTCTATTTTTTTATAGGCTTCGTTCATTAATTCTTCGCCAGTTTTTGAAAGTCGAATATATTGTTTTCGGCGATCTTCCATATCGACCCATTTGTCGACTAAGTTTCTTTCACTTAATTTTTTTAACTCACGACTTGTATTCGGCATAGACATGTTCTGACAATCACTAATAACACTAATAGTAACTGGTTGACTGACATAAATATATTCTAGAATGCTATATTGCACAGGAGTAATCGCATCAGGCTTAGCATTTTTTGTTAATTCATGTGTCACTTGATGGACTGAAACAGTAAATGCGATGAATTTTTGGAAAAAATCTTTTTTATCGATACTTATCACCTCATATAAAAAAGATATCAAAATAGTTATCAAAAAACAATTATCAATTGACAATAAAAAGGGAGAAGGTTATTATTTAGTTATCAAATGATAACTAAAAGGGGAGTGGCAATATGAAAATGCTTGTGATATACACACATCCTAATCACAAGAGTTTATGTTATGAATTTTTGCAAAGAGTCATGAAGGGAAGCAGTGAGAATGCCGCTATTAAGGAGATTCAGATTTTAGATTTATATGAAGAAGGATTTGATCCTTGTCTAGTATTTAATGAGAAAAAGCGAAGACGTGATATGCATAGTGACCCAAATTTTGAAAAGTATAGAAATCAAATTAGCTGGGCTGATAAGATTGTCTTTATTTATCCAATCTGGTGGGGAAGACCTCCTGCGATGCTATTAGGATATATCGATCAACTATTTGCATCTGATTTTGCTTATAAAGATAAAGGGGGAATCCTTCCAGAGGGACTTTTGAAAGGAAAGTCTGTTGTATGTATTTCCACTATGAAGGGACCTGCAAATTATCCACTGTTTTTCTTGAATAATGCGCATAAAAATTTAATAAAAAAAGCCGTTTTTCGTTTTGTGGGAATCAAAAGAGTGAAGTTTTTTGAATTTGGCAATATGGAAAATCCAAAGGGAAATCAAGCAAAAAAATTAGAGAAAATCTATCAATACTTTAAACAATTAGACATGTAGAAAAAAATTTTTACAAGGTGATGGCTGCCAGTATCCATATATCCGCGATTCCCACTAAATATATGCGTGCATTCCGCGGATATAAACTACTAAACAAGATAGGACCTGTCTGTTTATTTTGCTTCATATTTAGTATTCTTTTGTTTTATCCCACTCTTAACGGGCAGTAAAACCCCCACCTCGGGGATGCTGAGGAATCGAAGAAGCTAGGTGGGGGATAACTGCCCGTAAAGGTCCGAGGGAGGTACACAAACTAAGGTCGCCACTTCCTTATGTCTTCGTTTGTGTGATCCACATCCTGTGGACCGCAAGCTTTCCATCAGTGGGAGATGAAGAAAACCCCTACTGATGGAAAGGTTCACTTTATGGAATGAAGTGTTTCTTTTTCTTTGACGGCAGCGTATCTATTCTTCGATACGGCGATTTGTTGGGAAGTGTAAATGCCAGTATGACCTGAAAATAAATAGCTGACGATGCAAACAAGAAAAAGATATAGACTTGCTTCTGATCCAAATAATTCGATTCCCATAATAAAGCATGCAATAGGAGTATTAGTTGCACCGCAAAAAACACCGATAAATCCTAATGCTGCTAAAAAAGGAACGGAAATATGCAATAGTTCTCCTAATGAACTTCCGAGAGTTGAACCAATAACAAATAAAGGGGTAACCTCTCCACCTTGATATCCAGTCCCAAGTGTAAGGGAGGTGAAAATTAACTTCGTAATAAAGGTTAAAGGGGGGGCCCCTCCATCAAAAGCTTGATCAATTAATGGAATACCTAGACCAAGATACTTGCGTGTTCCAACAATATATACCAAAGAAACAATAATTAGTCCGCCTACAAAACTTTTGATCATTGGATTTGGAATCCATTTCGAAAATTGTGCCTTTAACCAATGGGTCAATTCAGAAAATAAGGTGCTCGTTAAACCAAATAGGATTGCCGCAAATAAGATTTTGATAATAAGTATAAGGGAGAGCATAGGAATGGTGCCAATCTCATATTGATGATGGTGGACTCCCCAAGAAGAAGTCACTAAATCTCCAATTAATGCTGCAGCAAATGCAGGATAAATGGCTTCATGCCGAATTAAACCAAGAGCCAATACTTCTAAACCAAAAACAGTTCCTGCTAAGGGAGTTCCAAAAACAGACCCGAAACCGCTGCTAATCCCACATATAATAATGGTTTTTCTATCTAAAGAATCTAACTTAAATAACTTCCCGATTAGTTCGGAGAAAGCTCCGCCCATTTGTACGGCTGTCCCTTCTCGTCCTGCAGAACCTCCAAATAGATGGGTAACAATAGTGCCAAATAAAACCAAAGGTGCCATACGGAAAGGAATGCTTTCCTTTGCTCCACAAGCCTGTTCAATCAATAAATTATTGCCTTTTGTTGAATTGAGTCCATATTTCCAGTAAAGAAAGCTTACGAGCATTCCCCCTAATGGAAGCAAGAATAAGACCCAGCTATACGAATCTCTTGTTCGAGCTGCCCAGTCTAAGCTGACTAGAAAAAAAGCAGAGGCAGAACCAGCAGAAATTCCAACTAGTCCAGCAATTGTCGTCCATTTTATTAAATAAATTAATAATGTAAATTGCAATTGATTATTAAACATGTTTTTTATACTGCTCATAAATTTCTCCTTTTATTTTTAGCATTCCCTTAAAATAAAATAGACTCCTCCCAGAAAGATCATTTTAGATCCGTACTGGAAGGAGTCATTAGCTCATTGGCGGTTAATGGCGAACTCCATCGCCTATTATGTTACCTTCATTCTACCAAAGTTTAGAAAAATTGCCAATCAGATTTTAACGAAGAATGGCAGTCCGAAAAAAATAGCTATAACTATAGGGAAAGTAATAACTTATTACTAATATGGGTAGTTGTTGCCTTGTAAAATACATAATGAATGATGATTGCTATTGGTAACTAAAAATAAAAAAGGATATAGAACTTTTTTAGAAGACAAGTTCTATATCCTTTCTATATGAAAAATTACATTCCCGATTCTCCATCATCATAGTTGAACTGCCAATGAATGCCGAACTTATCGGTTACTTGACCGTATAGCTTGCTCCAAAAGGTTTCTTGGAGATCCATGCCTACAGTGCCGCCTTCTTTTAGTTGATTAAAAAGGGAAATCATTTGATCCATATTTTTATTCACAAATGCGAGGGTAATGTTGTTCCCTGCAACAAAAGGCATTCCAGGGAAAACATCAGAAAACATCAATGTGCTTCCTTCGATGTTAATGGAGGTGTGCATGACTAAATTTTTTGCTTCATCGGGCAGAGGATAGTCTGGGTTTGGTGGTGTTTCTCCAAAGGTCATAAATTTTGGTTCTTCTGTTCCAAAAACCTGTGCATAAAACTCTACTGCTTCACGGCAGTTTCCATCAAAATTAAGATAAGCATTAATAGACATTTTTTCACCCCTATGTAAGATATAGTAAAACAGGAAAACTACTTTTTAATTTATTTTAACATAGTAATAGGAATAATGGGAATTTTGCAAAAATAAAAAAGTTCATAGTTTCTTCTTATTAATTGGGGCTGGAAATTAGATTTATCGATAATTGAAAGTTGATATTTACACGGTTAAAACCCGTATTTTTTGGTTTTACATAGAAAAACAGCAAATAATGAAATACGAAATGGGAGATATTATTTTATATATATAATTGGGAGGATAAAATGAATGTCTACTGAAAAATTATCGATATTTGCTTTAGGTGGCATAAATGAAATTGGAAAAAATATGTATGTCATTCAATATGAAAATGATATTGTCATTATTGACTGCGGAGGGAAATTTCCAGATGAAAGTTTATTGGGGATTGATTTAATTATCCCTGATATTACTTACTTGGAAGAAAATAAAGAGAAGATTCGAGGATTGCTTGTTACCCATGGTCATGAAGATCATATTGGCGGAGTTCCCTACTTTTTAAGAAAACTTAATGTACCTATTTTTGCAACACGATTTACTTTAGGATTAATTGAATTAAAATTAGATGAACATAGGCTCAAAAGAGACACAAAATTAATGGAGATTGACTCAAATTCAGAACTCGAATTGGGAAAAATAAAAGCTTCCTTTTTTAAAACAAACCACAGTATTCCCGATTGTCTAGGCATGGTTTTTCATACTCCAGAAGGAAATATTGTTCATACCGGTGATTTTAAATTTGATTTAACTCCAGTAAATAATCAATATGCGGATATTCATAAAATGGCGGAGATTGGCAAGCAAGGTGTTTTGGTTTTGATATCTGAAAGTACGAATGCAGAACGCAAAGGATTAACGCCGTCTGAACGCATGGTAGGTGATCATTTATATGAAATGTTCACGAAAGCACAGGGGAAAATCTTTGTCTCTACTTTTGCTTCTAATGTAAACCGCGTACAGCAAGTAGTTGAAGCGGCTATCAAAATGAATAGAAAGCTTGCTCTTTTAGGACGAAGTATGGTCAATGTAGTATCAGTAGCGATAGAACGTGGATATTTAACGATTCCTGAAGGGATGCTGATTGAAGCGCAAGAGGTTGATAGGCTGCCCCCTGAAAAGGTAGTTGTTCTGTGTACTGGAAGTCAAGGAGAACCAAATGCCGCTCTTTCCCGACTATCAAGCGGAAACTTTCGAGATGTGACAATTTACCCTGACGATATGGTCATTTTGGCTGCCTCTCCTATACCTGGAAATGAACGGGATGTTTCTCGAATTATAGACAATTTATTTCAAATAGGCGCCCACGTTATTTATGGATCCGGCAGTTCAACAGGCATGCACGTCTCTGGTCATGGCTATCAGGAAGATTTAAAGCTTATGCTTACTTTTATGAAGCCGAACTATTTTATTCCCATTCATGGTGAATATAGAATGCTTCATCATCATCGTTTGTTGGCTGAATCTGTAGGAGTAGAGGAAGGAAATACATTTATTATCCAAAACGGGGATGTTGTTGATATTGAAAACAAAATGGCCCGTCAGACAAGGAAGATACCCTCAGGAGATACTTATATAGATGGAATCGGCGTTGGGGATGTCGGGGACATTGTTTTAAGAGATCGAAAACTACTTTCCGCAGATGGAATGCTTGTGATTGTCATAACGATAAGTAAATCGGACAGAAAGATTATGTCCGGTCCTGACACAATTACTCGCGGATTTGTATATGCAAGAAATGCAGATGATCTTCTAAAAGAAGTAAATCGGCTTGTCACAAAAACAGTGAATGACATGCAAGCGGAAAATATCAGGAGATGGAAGGAAATGAAACAAACGATAAAAAAATCAGTAGGGCAATATTTATTCGCACAAACGAAAAGAAAACCAATGATTTTGCCGATTATTATTGAAATATAAGAACAAAGGTGGAAGCACCTTGAAGTTCTGAAGAAAAATGTTCTCGTGACTTTAAAAGTGTTTTTTTGCTTTTATAGGCATGAAGTTTTTTTTCATAAGAGCTAGTTACTGGAGCTGGGATACAGATGCAATCACTTTAATAATTCACAACTCTATTTCGTTTATAATTTCTTTATAGTAAAAAAAGTAACTGTCAAATATGCTCGCCTATTTAAAAGATGAGCATATTTGACAGTTAAATAATTTTGAGAAACTAGAAGAAGTAATTCAAGTAGTTTACAAATATTTTTATCATCAAAAAAATGTAAAAAAATTAGGAAGATATTGCTCAATTATGTATCGAATAAAATCTTCCTAACCAATCAATTATGATTAGAATAACTCCCATTTCAAGTTATACCAACACCATTACCAAAAACTGAAAAAGGCTACTTTTTCAACTATCTATTGACATATATTAATAGAAGCCTTCCTGTTATTTTAATTTAGAGGTTGATTAAGTCGTACTTACAGTTCTTAACTGTAAATACATTTTCTTTAAAGAGTTCTTTGTTATCGTAACAGGATTATTTTGCATATTAGGTGCAAAGCTGTTTTCCACAAGGCTGTTTAATTGTTCATCTGTATGGATACCTGCGTCTTCCAACGTCATTTTTAAGCCCATTTCCTTTTTCATTTCATCAATTCTGTCTGCCAATTCTTCGGAATTTTTAAAACCAAGTCGTTGGCTAAAAGCGTTTAGTCGCTCAGCTTCTGGTCCATACTGGCTGTTAATTTTCCAGAAGGAAGGCAATGTCATCGCACATGCCTCACCGTGTGGTACTCCAAAGTCTTGGGTTAATGGATAGGAGCAAGCATGTGCAGCGGCTGTTTGTGTTAAATTAAAAGCCAAACCAGCTGTAACAGATGCCTCACTCATTTTTGCTCTAGCCTCTATATTTTCTGGTTCATGATAAGCTGTCAGTAGATGCTTAAAGACAAGGGATGCCGCTCTTTCTGCGGCCATATCTGTAAAAGGCTGGTGTTTTTTACCGTAAAATGCTTCGAGTGAATGTGCCAGCACATCAATTCCACTTACTGCTGTAACAGAAGGAGGACAAGTGACCGTTAATGCAGGGTCAATAAGTGCATATACTGGATAAAAGTAATCGCTCGCAATCGGAGCTTTCACATCATTTTCCGTATCGGTCAACACCGAAACAGTTGTAACTTCGCTTGCTGTTCCAGATGTTGTTGGAATAGCGATATATGGAATACCTTGCTCTGTCACTGGCCGTTTCTTAGAAAAGAAATCTGCAGTTCCATAAGGCGTTTTTGCAACAAAGCAAGCTACCTTCGCACAGTCTATAATGCTTCCACCCCCAAGTGCAATGGCAAATTCACATTTGTTTTCACGAATAGCCTCTGCACAGTCATCCGTATTTTTAACGGTTGGATTTGGTTGTATATCCGAAAAAATAGCCACAATTTTACCTTCTGAATGATCGATAATTTCTTGTGCAATTCCGCTTCGAACCATCGAAGGAGCACTAATTAATATTCCTCTTTTAGCATTCATTTGTTTTAGAATTTCTGGTATATTTTTAATCTTTCCAACCCCAAAATCAATTGGTACAGGCTGTTTATAAAAGAAATTTTCCATCCTTTTACTTCCTTTCTTTTTATAATTATTAATTTATCCTAACATTTCTCCCCTTCGGAAAAATATACTTCATCCGTATGAAGAGAAATGAGGCTGAACTTTGTCTTACCTTAATTCGAAATTAACGCTTTGTCTGTAAATAGGTACTCTTTCTCAAAAATCCCTAGTACTTTTTCAAAAATATCCATTGCTTCATTTATTTCTTGTTCCGAAATAATCAGTGGAGGAGCAATGATCACACTTGATTCGTGAGAATACGTATAGAAGCCACGTTCACCTAACAAGCCAACAAATGTCTTCATTAATCCGACTGTATCTTTGCCATAATCCATTCCGTAAGAAATAATCGGATCTCCAGTTGTCTTGTCTTTTACAAGTTCAACTGCAGCAAAGAGTCCAATATGACGTACTTCACCTACTGAATCATACTGGCAAAGTTGATCAAGTCGTTTTGCAAGGATTTGTCCAATCTCTTCAGCATTTTCAATGATTTTCTCTTCTTTATATACATCAAGAGTTGCATTCCCAATTTGTGTAGAGACAGTATGTCCGCTGTAAGTTAATCCGGTCATAAGGACATTATCGTCAAAATAGCTTGCTATTTTTTCGCTCACAATAACACCGCCAAGTGGTGCATACCCAGAAGTTACTCCTTTTGCAAAAGTCATCATATCTGGTTCAAAGTTATAATGGTCAACCGCAAACATTTTTCCTGTTCGGCCAAAGCCAGTCATCACTTCATCACAAATCATGAGAATACCGAATTCATCACATAATTTACGTACACCTTCTAAGTAACCTTTTGGTGGGATTAATACTCCATTGCTCCCTGGGATCGGCTCCATAAAAACAGCAGCAATTGTTTCAGGTCCTTCATAGAGCATTTGATTTCTTAATCGATCTAAATAAAATTTAGTTGCCGCTTCTTCACTTTCAAAATCAATGACTTCTCGATATAAATAAGGAGTATCAAACTTGACAAACCCAGGTAATCCAGGCTCTACTGTAAAACGACGGCCTTCTCCAGTTAAGTTTCCTGCACCAAAAGTGGCGCCATGATAAGAGCGGTAGCGCGAAAAGATTTTGTAGCGTCCAGTAGCCATTTTTGCCATTTTCACTGCATGATCATTCGATTCAGCACCTCCGCAAGTAAAAAAGACCTTTGACATATTACTTGGAGCAACTTCAATGATTTTTTTGGCTAGCTCCGCTTTGGAAGCAGTCGCAAAGCTTGGTGCTGCCATTGGTATTTCACCAATATGTTTGAATTCTTCGAGAACCTTAGGATGATTATGACCTACATTTAAGTAAACTAGCTGGGAACTCATATCGAAATATCTGTTTTTTGCTTCATCCCAGAAAAAAACACCTTGTGCCTTTGTGATAGTCTTTGAGTTTACATTTTTTTGTTTTGACCAAGATTGCAAGACAAAATTTTTATTATCATCTTTTATTTGAGATACATCGATAGATTTCATATAAGATAACACTCCATTCCCTTATCATTAGTATAGTCTCATCATAATTGAATTAATTATCTGAAAACAATGATTATTCAAACAAAAATGTTTGTGCAACTGCACAAGTTCATGATCTAATAGAGCTGCTTAGCAAAAAAAAGAACCATGATTGCCACGGTTCTTAAGGGATTTGTTTTTAAGAAAATAAATGAGTTTATTTCTATATAAGTTCATTATAATAAATATTCTGAAAATAACACTGTCAATATAATGAGCTGTGATTAAAACGTATAGGATTCAATTAAAATTTTTATACTTGGTATAGCTTCATATTAAAATATCTTCAATCATGAAAGCTAATAAAATATTTGTTTTAGTAAGAGAGTTACTTAAATCAATATTTAAAATGGATTCGATTTTTTTCAGTTTATAAAGGACCGTATTGCGATGAATAAATTCCCTCCGGCCAATATTTGATGTGTGACCATCTTCTTCTAGATAAATCCGGAGAAAAGAGACATAATCTGTCTCATTTAACTGGTCATATCGATAAAGAAGACCCAGCATTTCTTGATGATAGGATTCAATCAAATTGCGATCTTGTAACCCTATAAGAAGTTTATATGCTCCAATATCTTTATAATGATAAAAAAGTTGATTAGGATTCCGTTTGCTCAGATGAATGACTGTTTTGGCTTCATTGAAGCTTTTCGATAGTTCTGTCACGTTTTTATAAAAGTTTCCTGTTCCAATCACTAATTTTGCTTCATTTCTTTTCATACTTACATCAGTGTACAAGCATTTAATCGCTTTTGAAAAAGGAATTTTAGAAGTATGAAAATCTGAATGTTCGATCATATAGATTAGTTGATTTTCATAAACCATTGAAAGGAAGGATTTGTATCTTTTATGAAACCACTCTTCTATAGTTTGGACTAATGAATGGATAGAAACGTTAGGAGTATTAATTTCACAAACAATAGTACTGAATTCAGCATCTCTCTTGTATCCAAGTCCAAGAATCTCTTGAGTAATCCTTTCCTGCTGGCTCTCTGAATTAAATAGAATATCCGAGAGTATATATTCCTTTTTCGTTTGTACAGTGTGCTCTCTGTCTAAAAATTGTACGACTAGTTTTAAAAAATCAGCTATTCGATAATCCCAAGGCATTTGAAAGACTGGAAAATGGTGCTGATTAGCAAATTGCAAGATTTGCTCAGGAATAAAGGGAATATAAGGACCTGTGTTTAACACGATGCCGGCTGCTTTGCGACGAAAGGCGATCTCCACAATCTCTGATAATTTTTTTTGATCCTTTGCCATATTAATCCCAGTTGTAACAATCAATTCATTGGGCCTAAAAAATTCAGCCAGTTCTCCGCTTTCTGTTACATTAACGCCCGTAATCGCACGATCTATTCCTTCTCCACCTGCTACTAAGGTAATTGTTTTACATTCAGGTAAATTTGCGATTTTTCTTAAAGTCATCATATTTATTTAATTTCCTTTCCATAGACAAATAGGATATATCTTTATCTTAAGTAGTTCTTTATTTTTCAAATATCATGGCTCAAGTTTACATTGTCCTATACATTCATATCCGCAGCATCTGAAGTTGGGATAGAAAAGTAAACATATAAAGCAACTTCAAGACAAAGTCTTTTTTCTGGTTTAAGAAAGTCTTCGCCCAACAATTCTTTTAATTTTTCTAGTCGGCGATAAAGAGTTTGCCTGTGAATAAACAATTTCTTTGCTGTTTCTTCTTTTGATCCGCAACATTTAAGGTATTCAGCTAATGTTTCCAACAAATTGGAATTGTAATTCTTATCATGCGCAATGACTTCTCTTAAATTGGTATCGATAAAATAAGAGAGTAATTTTTGATCTTGAATACCTTTAATCAATTGAAAAATACCAATGTCTGCATAAAATGGATTTGAAAAAGGAAGTGTTCGATTTAAATCCAAAGTGTGATGTGATTCCTTAAAACTTTCGTATGAATGAGTAATTCTCATTTTAAATTCACCAAACCCAAATGTCATATTTAAGTTTTCGACTGACGACTGGAGAGTATTTTTTAATTGTTCAATGGTTTTTATCAATAAACTTTTTGTGCTTTTCATAGAAGTGTTAGAGAATGGCTCGATGATACATAAGATATGTATTTGATTATTTTTACTAAGCAATAAACTATGCATTCCTCGCTCCTTTAGTAGAGAGCCTAACAAAATAAGAATGTCTTGGTTTCTTGATTCATTAGGTCATGTTCAATTTCCAAAATGGCGGAAAGATACAGATAATGGCCTTGCTTTAAGGGAATGTGGCCAATTCTAGTTAAGGCTTGTTCTTCATTGCTTATTTTATTTTCCAGAATTTCATTAATTAATTCATTTTGATTTTCAAGGGTTTTCTCCTCTAAATATAGTTTACGTATTAAAATAATGGCAATCGCTTTACCAGTATAATCAAGTAATAAGGAAAGTACATCCTTTTCTTCCGGTTTATCGATGATTATTCCTACATAAGATAAAGTCTGTCCTAAACAAATTATTGGTTGTGAAAGAATAATCGTGTTGTCATCTAATAGTAAGAAACTACTTTCAGTAGTAGCAGTATTATTTTTTTTAATTTCCTTTTGATATTGCATGATGAAATTTTTTGAAAACTCTAAGGTAGTAGATGGGAAAAAAATGTTTTGTTCAAATAAAGAATAATAAACAACTTGGCAAGAAGTATAGTCATGTAGTAATCGCAGAATGGATTGAATCTCCGTCCATTGTAATGTAAGCTGCTGTAGCTTTCTTGAATATAACTCCAAATCTTTAAAATTTGATGTTGATTATTAATGATATAAGAATGAATAGCTTGGGTAATATCAACAAATCGTACGGTCATTTTGAAAGTAATCAAAGGAAACTCATATTTGTTCGCCGTATCCACCATGTCTTGAGAAAGAGTTGGGAGATATTCTCCTAAAGCTACTCAAAGACCAGAAGCTCCTTGATCAATGATTTCTTTCAGATAAGATAGACTATTTTTAGTATTATGGTGAAATCCTATTCCTGTTGTAAGGATAAGATCCTTTTTGTTGACAAATTGTTTAGCGGTTGAAATATCCAGTACATGGGTCCAACCAATCTCCTTATCTATCCCTTTTTCTCCCGCAACAATTTTAGCCTCTTGAAATAAAGGTCGTTTTAATAACTCTTTTATTGTTAGTAGAGCTGAACTTTTCATAATATACCACCTTCCATCACCTATTTGTTAGTTTTTCTCACATAAAATTAAAGATTAAGACTAAGATAACATAATATTGTGACAATTTGTGTTTTACATTAGATAAAGATGGAGATGAATGGCATTTTATAAACCATTTATTGCAAGAAGAACAAATCTTTAAATTTGGGGACTTAACAAGTCTTTCCGTAGAACCGCTTGACTTTATTGGAAGACATATTCAAGAAGACATTATGTTTCTTAACCAAAGGGGTGGTAACATCTACTTGGATGCTGGTCAGTTGTGTTTCCCTGGTAATTGGTCCCTTCCTTTTAATTTAGGAAGAACGTTCGAAGAGATTCATTCACCCGTTCCTTCGTTCTCTGATAGTGGCCTTGCTCGGAAAGCACGAGAATTTTTAATGAGAATAGAGACTGGGAAACCTTGGACAAGATTTAACTGGACGATAACTGCCGGAAAATTCTTCCTACAATGCCTGCTAAGTTTGATGAATGGGGAAAAAACGAACAGAAGTTACGGTGGAAAACGTGGGAGATCTGATACATATGAGGGTCGAGGCTCAAAAGTTCTTTAGGCTCCCTCATAGTAATGGCCTTTTATTTAGTATTCATACTCATTTATTATCATTGAAAGAACTTACAAATAATAAAGAGTGGACAGAGCGGTTTTATAAAGTGTTGATAGATTTACCTGATGATATAGCGAGCTATAAAGGATATCTTCCAAATAAAGAGAAGATTACCGATTATTTAAAAAGCAGTCTTGAACAAGATTGATATCTTTTTTAAAAGTAACTTATCTTCTTTTCTACTATTAAAATCAACAAGAGGAATAAATTGTTGATGATTAGTAGCTTATTAGAAAACAAGTTTATTAGAGGGTTCTTCGGAGGTTTAAAACGAAAAAGCCCTCTTGGTTAATTTTTGAGGATCAAATCATTAGGATTTGACCCTCTGCTTTGTACTTATAATCTTCTGGAATAATGCTTGGTTTTTTGAAGCTGCGCATATGTTAAATCTTCAGCTAGGTCTAAAAATAATATTTATGATAATAATAAAAATTCATTTGACTTGCCAATTTATTTTGTAGAAGTGAATAAAACAGAAAAAAAATATCGTTTATTTCTCGTTACTCAATCATGTTCAAATAAGGATCGTGATTTAATAATAGATAGTTTAGAAACCGGTCTTTTTTGTTGTGAGGTTTCTTTGCAACCTTTTTTCACCTTAAGAACAAATGTACACAAAATGTTGTTATTTATTGATGAATTAGCAATTTTAGAAAGACTAGCTCTTATCGATTTTCTTTCTAAAAGAAAAATCGATAAGGAGCTTTATGTGAAAACGGAAAAAATAAGTCTCTCCATTATTTTTTTCAATCAATTTACTTTATTGCCGATGGGTTTTTCCTCAACAGAATACCAGATTCTTTCCCAGCAATATATTGGTACGAATTTATTTATTGCAGGAAATTGGGAAACCGTTAAACAGTTAAAAAAGTTAGCATATGAAGTTGGTTATGAAGATGATGAAATTCAATACTCTGAATATGGAAAAAAAGGAAAATGTATTCTGCGTTAAATGCTGCTCTTTTAATAAGAAAACCGAAGATAATTATATAACATGCAATAACTGTAATACATTATTAGATGTCACAACACGTTACTCCAAAAGGCTCGAAGCTTATCTTGGTTTTATTAACGGTGGAAATAGGAGAGTGATATAATGCTTACTCGTAGTAATATTAAAGTTACAGTAGAAGAAATAAATAGCGAATCTTTTGTTGTAAAACGGTTTAAACTAGTACCAATCAATGGTTATCAACTTCCAAAATTCTGTGGGGGTTCACATATTACAACACTTTGAACTCTTTAGCCTCCTGACCTTGGTCCATTACATGAGTTCCAAGTAAAATTGCATAAAAGTAACCTGGTACTTGATATACCGGAAGGAGAAACTCTATTAGAAACTTTGTTGAAACAAAAAATCCCAGCACCTCATGCTTGTAAAATTGGAGGGTGTGGCAGTTGCCAAGTGGATGTTTTAGAAGGAGAAGTTGACCATTGTGATTTTTTTCTTTCTGAACAGGAAAAACAAGAAAACAATGTGATCCTAGCGTGTGTTTCCCGATCGAAAGGTGAATGTTTAGTTTTGGACCTGTGAATTAATAAGAGGTTAGCAGCTTCTACTTAAAGTATTTTAGAGTATGTTTTTAGATTTGCAACTTTTCAGGCTGATCCAAAGCGAGTTTGTTGACAGCTTGAAAGTTGCAGTTATTGCAACTTTTAAAATGAAGAAAAACAAATCGAATGCTTTCTAAAAGGTTCTTTATTTTTTTTGATGAATGCAATTTGCTTTCTGATTGAGTATCATATATTACATATATAGTAGCTATTAAAAAAAAGAATGGAGAAACTAATTATGAAACACTGGGCATTTGTATCTGATTTTGACGGAACGATTTCTAAAAAAGATTTTTATTGGCTTGTTATAGAGCAATATTTTCCAGAGGGAAACGAGCTTTACAAAGAATGGAAATCAGGAAAGTTAAAAGATATTGATTTTTTGGGGACGGTATTTAAAGCAATCCATCAGGAGGAAGAACAAATTATTAAAGATGTTCATGGTATTCCCATTGATGAATATGTCCCAGAATTTATTAAGCTTGTACAAAAAAATGGCGGGGATTTTTATATTTTAAGCGCGGGTACGGATTATTATATTAATCATATTATTGATAAGTACAAGATTGAAAATGTAAAAGTATTCTCAAACGAAGGCATTTTTCATGAAAGAAATATCCATTTGAATATTGATGCCAACGATTGGAAGTATTCAGAACGCTATGGCATCGATAAAGCGACTGTCATCAAAAAGCTGAAAGAAGAGTATGAAGTGGTTCATTACGCTGGAGACAGCGAGCCTGATTCACACCCAGCAGTTTTTGCAGATTTAACATTTGCGAAGGATGTATTAAAGGATTTATTGAAAGAAAAAGGAGTGCCATTTATCGCTTTCGAGGACTTTACGGAAATTGAAAAATATCTTGTAGATAAAGGGTTGATTTCAAAATGACAAACCAAGGAAGAAGCTTTAATACTCCAACCATCCTTGAAATTGGGGAAGGAGTCATCCAGCAATTAGAGGTACTGTTAAAGAAATATGAGCTTAAGAACATCATTCTCTTTTTAGATGATTATACAAACGAACATTTTGCCCCAGGAATTTTAGAATCTTTTACTACAGTAAAAATTGAAATGGAAGTTCTTCCTTCCAAAATGGATATTCATGAACTTATTTCTATAGCATTTCAAATGAGCAGCTACGATGCTGTCCTAGCTTTGGGTGGCGGTGCGATTATTGATTTTGGAAAATATATTGCTTTTGCTAGAAAGCTTCCATTTATCAGCATTCCTACATCTGCTTCTAATGATGGGTTCGCAAGCAGCAGCTGTTCCCTGCAAGTAAATAATAAAAAAACGACGGTTCCTGCAAAAATTCCTTTTGGCATTATAGTAGATTTAGGCATTATTCGAACAGCGCCAAAACCATTGATTCTTGCTGGTGTTGGGGATTTAATGTCCAATATAACAGCATTGTATGACTGGAGCTTTGAAGAGAAACACGGAGTCGGTAATGTAGATGCATTTGCGGCTATGCTCAGCAAAAAAGGAGTCAACAGTTTTGTAAGAACCCCAATGTCTGATGTAAAAGACCCTATCTTCTTAAAGGAATTAGTAAGCTCTATGACGATGGGGGGGATTGCGACAGAAATCAGCGGAACCAGCGCACCGATAAGCGGTTCGGAGCATCTCATTTCCCATGCATTGGACAAGATTTCAAATAATCCTCAAATGCATGGCGTACAAGTCGGGATCGCCACCTACGTAATGGCACTTGTACAGGATCATCGATATGAAAGGCTGCGAAAGGTTTTTCAAAGAACAGGTTTTTTCGATTATGTAAAAACACTAAGTTTAGATAAGGAAGAATATAAGCAGGCCATTGACTTAGCTCCTCTAATTAAACCTACTAGGCATACCTATCTTCATGAAGAAGTATATCGGGAAAAAGCGAAGAGTATGCTTGATGAAGATTTGGTTTTATGTGAAATATTCGGAAGGTAGTAGAAAAAGGCTGTTATTATATTTTAATATCACAGTCTAGTGCATGTATGGTTGAAGTCATCGATTATGATTTTATTTTTAAAACTATGACAAATAAAAAATCTCCCTAGTTACTCTAACATACCATAATTCTGTTGAATGGCATACGTGGAGTAAGGGAGCAGTTGAAAAAAAGAAAAAAGTTTTCGCTATAGGAAATTTCTTTATATCCATTTATCAATAAGAAGGGAGGGCTTCGCCTTTCCTTTATCCTGCTATTTTTTTACTCTCTTTAAAAATCTACTAATTAAATGACCGTGTCATCTTCATCAGCTTGTTCACTAGAACCCGGATCATTTTTTGCATCCTTGATTTTATTCTTTCCACCTCTATCAGCAATCTGTCCTCCTTTTGATGCTTCTTGTTTTACTCCAGTATTTCCACCTTCATTTGCAAGGTTATTGTTGTTGTTGATAATTATATAAATTTTAAGCCCGTCTTTGTCATGCTTGAAAGAAATACTTTCTTTTGGTTACTTCTCTTCCTTTTCTTTATTACGTTTCTTATTTTTCTTTTTCGACAAAATTCATCTTCTCCTTCGAATTATATTGTCATCATCCTATCTTATTATTTCTTTCCTTTTGTGTTTGTGTGCTTGTCCTATGTATCTAACATACTAGTGAAGTTCTCGTTTAGATAGCAGTTTATCGAGTAGACTATACAAACTAGTTTCACCTATTAATCTTATGTAAATAAGGTAAAAGTCTTTTACGTATTTATCTTTATAATTTATGACAAACGTAACTACTTGAAGTATAGGTTTCGTGATAAGCTTCACAATGGTTAATCTAAAATAAGCTCTTGAAATGAGGAATTTAATTGAACTTCCCACAATTACAGATAGGACATATGACGCCAAAAGTTCCCATTATGCAGGGAGGGATGGGTGTAGGTATTTCATTAAGCAAACTTGCTTCAGCGGTTGCAAATGCAGGTGGAATTGGCATTATTTCTGGTACAGGAATTTCTGTTGAGGAAATGCGCGATCATATTAGACGAGCGAAAAAAGCAGTGAAGGATTCTGGATACATTGGAGTAAATGTATTATTTGCCATGAATGATTTTGCCGAAAAAATGAAAGCAGCTATAGAAGAAAAAGTGGATTTTATTATATCTGGTGCAGGAATTTCAAGAAATATGTATGCTTGGGGGAAACAAGAGGATATACCGGTTATTTCCATTGTTTCTTCTGCTAAATTAGCTAGAATTTCCGAAAAACTAGGAGCAGCTGCCGTGGTTGTTGAGGGATTTGAAGCTGGCGGGCATCTAGGAACAGACAGACCGTTGTTTGAAATTCTTCCAGAAGTAGTGGAAGCAGTTACCATACCAGTCATTGCTGCTGGTGGAATAATGACTGGTAAAGATATTGCGAAAGCCCTTGAAATGGGAGCATCTGGGGTGCAAATGGGAACTAGGTTTGTAGCGAGCAATGAGTGTGATGCTCCATTGGCATTTAAGCAAAAATATATCGATGCTAGAAAGGAAGACACTCTTCTTGTAAAAACAACTGTAGGATTAAAAGGAAGAGTAATTGCCAATTCTTTTACTGATTTAATCACTGGTTCAAACAAGGTAAAAATAAATAAATGCCACAAGTGCTTAAAAAATTGTTCTTACCGTTTTTGCACATTAGATTCATTGTTCAAAATTGTTCAAGGTGATGTGGAAAATGGACTTGTTTTTGCGGGGGCAAGAGTACACGAAGTAAAAGAAATTCTATCTGTCCAACAAATCATCGATAAACTTGCAGCAGAATATAGTAAGGCAGGAAAGATGAATGAAATTGTTTGAAGAATACAATTGGAAAGAAATTTATCCCACTCTTAACGGGTAGTAAGACCCCCGCCTCAAGATACCGAGAAATCGAGGAAGATAGGCGGGAGATAACTGCCCGTAAAGGTCTGATAAGTGCAACTAACCACCAGTGGGGGATGAAGAAAACCCCCACTGATGGAAGTTTACTTTATCATTTTCAGCAAGAAGACTCCTTCCTCAAGGAATGAAGGGAGTAGTTGGGAGATGAATGGCCTCTTTCCACTTTTTCTACAGAATAGGAAAGGAAAAGAGAAAACACATCCTGATAGTTTTTCTCTTTCGGTAAAAATATTCTGAAGGAAGATGAGAGTGGTATAATTAGTATGGCTATTATTATCTTTAAATTACCTTTGTTTCAGATAAAAGCGGAGAAAAATCGAAATATTAATGTGATTATTTATATCGAATCACATTGGATTTAGCATTTCATTTAACAATATATTTAGCTCGAAAAACGCTTGGATTTTCAAGCGTTTTACACTTTTTAAATGTCTTTAATTGCTCTTACTAGTGTTTTATTTTATTTTTCTCTACAAGAATAAGAAAGTAGTCAAGAGTTTTAGAACAACTACTAATTAAGTAATCGACTTTCTTTTATCTTGATTAATAATAAAAACATATACAAACCGTCGGTCGGTTTGTATAATGGAGTTAAAATAATTACATTTCACAACGAAAGGAGTAAAAATGAAACGTGAACTAAAACGACAGCAGACTAAAAAATTATTATTAGATACTACTGAAATGCTCATTAGGGAGAAAGGGTGCAGCAAAACGACGTTAAATGACATCATGGAACGTTCTGAGCTTTCCAAAGGAGCCATCTTTCATTATGTCAAAGGGAAAGACGAATTATTTGCTCTTGTTCTTGAGGCTAGTCTTGAGGAGACAAATAGCCGATTTTTCGATGCTATTCAGAAAAAGGGAAAGCAGTTTGAAGCTCCTATGCAGGAAATAACTAATAGTTTGTCTATGTTGACTGATTCTAATAATGTTACCAATCGAATTTTAGTTTATCTGCTAGGAAAAAGTGAGCAACCTGCTGTAAATGAAGTGGTTCAGCGGTTTTACGAACAGGCGGTTCGAACCTCTAAGCAATGGATTGCAGTTGGACAAGAGAATGAAGTTATTTCCAAAGATGTAAATGCCGATAAAACAGCTGAACTATTCGTATTGATATCTTATGGATTCCGTATGAGAACAGCAATCACTTCCAATCTGTTTTCATTTGAAATTTCTGATTTTGCCAATTTTATCGTCGATATGCTAAAACCAAAAAAATGATGCCATCGAAAGGGAGGAATAAAAAGTGAAGGTTTACTTGATTCTGCATCTATTTGGTGTTGTTCTTTTTTAGGGAATATCATTACGGCTGCTTTTTGGAAAGTAATGGCGGATTTGAAGGGTGATCTAGCTGTTATTCATAGCTCTGCGAAAAATATTATGTTAGCTGATTGCATCTTTACCATTCCTGGTCTAGTTCTTATTATTGTAACAGGAAATCTGATGGCGGTTAAAGCTGGGTTTCCCATGTCCGGTTTCAACTGGATCACGGTTTCCCAAACGTTGTTCATTTTATGCGGGTTGATTTGGGGGGCTATACTGGTTCCTCTTCAACACAGTATGATTCGCCATAGTGCTAAAGCAATTGAAACTGGGGTTCTTTCTAAATCCTATAAAAAAGTAAGTCTGTACTGGATGATTTTTGGAATAGCAGCTACCATACTGCCAGTTGTTGTTTTATACATGATGATTTATAAACCTTATTAGTGAAGGAGAGACCTTTGAAATGGCTCCATTTATCGTGCTTGTTAGTTCATTCTTATTATTTCGTGTATTGGGGATCGTCGGATGGACTTATTTAGATTCATGGGTAATTGACTTAAGATTTGCAGTAGCCTGTATGTTTCTATTATCAGCATCCGCCCATTGGGGAAAGAGACGCCCTGATTTAATCAAGATGGTTCCACCGTCGCTTCCAAAACCAGAATGGATGATAACACTGACTGGATGGCTTGAATTAATCGGTGCAATTGGAATTGTTCTGCCAGCTACATCGCAGCTTGCATCCATTGGGCTGTCGCTCCTGCTTCTGGCCATGTTTCCTGCAAATATTCGTGCAGCGAGAGAAGGAATTGCGATTGCCGGAAAGCCCGCAACTCCGATTGTGCTTCGAACTATCTTGCAAATCATTTTTTTGTCAGCTGTTCTTTTTGCAGGATTTTCATATTGAAAGATAAATAAAACCGTTTTTTTCTGCAAGATTGTATCGGATCGCTCCTTTTATTTTTAAGATAATAATCTGTCAGTCAGAAACTTGTATAAAAAAATAATGGATTTTATTGATTCTGGAGAAATAAGGAAAGCTGACCTATTCAAAAGGTCAGCTCTAGATTACATAAGATATTGCTCATATCGCGTAAAAAATGTCATATCTTATCTTTATAAATTACCTTATTCACATCATGTCTTACTGTCTGATGTCCAGGTTTAATCCCTTTCCCAATAGCGATAAGCATTACATCTAGATATCTTTCAGAAATATTTAAAGCCTTTTTAAGCTGGGTAGAATCATAACCAGACATAGTGATCGTTTCAAAACCTGTTTCATTTGCTAGTAAAATTAATGACATGGCAGCCAGACTGACGTCTCTCGTTAATTCAAGCTTTAAATCTTCCTTTGATTTAGTAGCATAGTAATTAATTGCAGCATTTACTAGAAAGTCTCTTAATGCTTCGTCGAAATAGCCTGCTTGAAACTCTTCTTCATGTATTTTCATAATATTATCTTCATTAAATGCATGATAATCACCTAACATCACGATTAAAGTGGAAGCTTCTACCACTTGCTGTTGATTAAAAGCGATAGGTAATAAAAGTTCTTTTAAAGCTGGATCTTCAATGATTAAGTATCGAGTTGCTTGAATATTGTTTCCATTAGGTGACTTGCTTGCACTTTCAATTAATGATGTCAGAATTTCTGAACTAATTTAATAATTTGGATCATAATGTCTAACGGAACTTCTTTTTTCTAAAATGCTTTTTACACTCATGATATCCACTCCCAAGTTTTTATTTGTTGCACCTAAAAGTATAGTCGGCAATAATAAATAAGAAAATAACGTACATTAATGTGGTATAACCACTTTTTAGTGCCTATTTAGGAGGAATAAGGTATGGTTCATCATAATACTGGAATAAATATTTTTATGAATATTGTAGGTGGAAAGTGGAAATGTTTAATCCTCTATTTCGTAAGTCAAAAATCAATTAGGACAAAAGAGTTTTATGAGTTGATACCGGGAATTACGCAAAAAGTGTTAACCGATCAATTGAAACAGCTGGAAAGAGATGGGCTTGTCCGAAGAGAGGTATTTAACGAAGTGCCGCCAAAAGTAGAATACAGTTTGACGGAGTTAGGAAGATCATTTGTTCCAGTATTAAACACCATGTGTGCATGGGGGAATGAATATGCGGTATTGAAGGATATCAATAGTAATGGACAAATTTGTTGTAAACATAATAAAAACCTTTCATTGTAAATCAAAAAGTAATTTAATGAGTTTTTGCAATAGATATTATTTCATTTCTATTAGCGTCGCCCTATAATACTTAAAAAGAAATTGCTCTATTTCATTATTAAATATCATACTTTTGATTTAAAGTGTCTGTTCCATAAGCCTTTGCACCGACTTATGGAACAGACACTTTTTTTATGCAGGGTAATTATAGGTGCTGAATAGTTCCTATGATACTGTTTGGTACCTATTATACTAATAAGTGCATACTTTTCTTTTTATTTTGTATAGATCATAATAACATTCATAGAGGCAGTATGATGAAATTTGAAAGGCGCCGGTTCATGCTGTAGCTTAGTACAATAGCAGGAGTATGAAAGACAAATGATAAATGCAGATAGATTGTATTCTTATGTAGGCAATGCCTCACAGCTTTATATTCTGCTAAGCCTATATAAAAGAAAAAATAAAAAAGGGACATATAGCATACTGTGAATAATGTTGTTATTCCTTTTAGTATGCTTATATGTTCCTTCTTTTTAATGGTTTATTCAATCGATTATGGGTTTGTTGACCACATGCCGGAAGTTTTAATAAAGACACGTGGATTTAATTTTAACTGTGCGACCATATATTCAGCCAAATCTTCGGGCTGCATTACTTTTTCTGGATTGCCGTCTGTTAAGTTTGTTTCGATTGCCAAATCAGTAGCAACGGTACTTGGAGTTAAGGCTGTTACACGAATATTATGTTTTCTCACTTCTAACATAAGCGATTCAGATAATCCAAGAACAGCAAATTTAGATGCACTGTACGCACTTGTTACAGGAGCGCCTTTTTGCCCTGCAGATGAGGAAATATTAATGATATCCCCTGATTTTCTTTCAATCATTCCTGGTAAAACAGCTTTTGTAACGTAATATGTACCAAGCACATTTACATTGATTATATTTTCCCATTCTTCTGTAGAAAGATCCAGGAAACCGCCAAATTTTGCAATCCCGGCATTATTGATTAAAATATCAATTTGTTTTAATTCAGATGTAATATGGTTTACCGCTTCTATAACAGAATTATTGTCTGCTACATCTGCAGTAGCAACAGAAACAGATACTCCATATTGTTTCACTTCTTCCGCAACTTTTTCTAGATTGGATAAAGTTAACCCGATTAAGCCTAAATTTACCCCTTCTTGTGCAAGTGCAATCGCAGTTGCACGGCCGATGCCTCTGCCTGCACCTGTAATTAATGCTGTTTTTCCTTTAAGTGATGCCAATTGTAGCACTCCCTTTCTAAAAAACTATAAAGTAAACCTTTCCATCAGTGGGGGTTTTCTTCCTCCCCCACTGATGGTTAGTTGAATTTATCGGACCTTTACGAGCAGTTATCCCCCACCTAGCTTCTTCGATTCCTCAACATCTTGAGGTGGGGGTCTTACTGCCCGTTAAGAGTGGGATAAATTAAAATATAAAGAATATCAAACGTGTTGTCTACTATTATGCACAATGAAAGAGGAAAAGAAAAACCTTGTTTTGATAGTGAATAATAAACAATAGCATATTGTTCATTTATTAGACCTGTGGTATGATTTTTAATATCGTTAAGTGCAATCGTTTGCACTGCGATTTAATGTATATGTAACAAGATAATAGGAATAAGTCCATTTTTATATAAATTGAGGAAGGTTATAACAGCAGTTTGATTGAAAATGCATAAAAAGGAGAGAGCGGTTTTGGCAATTACAATCAAAGATGTTGGCAAAGAGGCAAATGTTTCGCCATCAACTGTATCAAGAGTACTTGCGAACCATCCAAAAATTAGTGAAGAAACAAAAATAAAAGTTCGGGAAGCGATGGAAAAATTGGGATATCATCCAAATTTGCAAGCAAGAAGTCTCGTTGTACAATCGGCGAATACTATTGGGATTGTAATGCCCCACTCAGCTGAATCTATGCTTGAAAATCCTTTTTTTCCAGAAGTAATTAGAGGAATTAGTTTAAAAGCCCGAGAGAATAAGTATGGAATATATTTAACAACAGGCGCGGCAGAAGACGAAATTTATCAAGAAGTCGTGCAAATGGTACAGGGAAAAAGAGTGGATGGTATTATCCTTTTATATAGTAAAAAAAATGATAAAGTAATGGATTATTTGGTGAAAGTACATTTTCCCTTTGCGGTGATAGGAAGACCATATAGCAATGCAGAACAAATTACCTATGTGGACAACGACAATATTTCTATTACAAAACAAATTACGGAATACTTAATCGGCATGGGGCACCAGCATATTGCATTTGTTGGAGCGAATATGGAAATGGTTTTTACACTTGACCGTTTAGAAGGGTATAGACAAGCATTAGAGCAGGCAAACATTCCATTTGATGAATCGAATATTTTGTATGACAAAGATTTAAAAGTGAATGCTAAAAAACAGCTTCAACAGCTGCTGCATAAAGATGTTCCTCCAACTGCACTAGTAGTTGCTGACGATTTTGTAGCAATAGAGCTGATTAGCTATGCAGAGGAATGGAATATATCGGTACCGAAAGATATATCCATTGTCGGGTTTAATAATATTGTTGTTGCTAAGCATATGAAGCCTTCTTTAACCTCCATCGATATTAATATTTACCAGCTCGGAGTAGAAGCAGCTAATGGCTTAATAGAGAAAATGAAAAATCCAGATTCTCTTCCTAAAAAGATGATTATTCCTGCAAAGATGCTAGAAAGAAAGTCTTGTTGTCCTATTTAATGACTAAACAAAAAAATCTTGAGTAAAAATAGAGGAGGATATTTAGAATGGCATCACAAAAATGGTGGAAAGAAGCCGTGGCGTATCAGATTTATCCAAGAAGTTTTATGGATTCAAATGGAGATGGTATCGGTGACTTGCAAGGTATTATTTCCAAATTAGATTATTTAAAGGAATTCGGCATCGATTGTATTTGGATTTGTCCAATGTATAAATCTCCTAACGATGACAACGGTTATGATATTAGCGATTATCAAGATATAATGGAAGAATTCGGAACAATGGCTGATTTTGACCAATTATTGTATGAAGTGCATCAAAGAGGAATGAAGCTGATTATTGATCTTGTTATTAACCATACAAGTGATGAACATCCTTGGTTTATTGAATCTAGGTCTTCGAAAGAAAATGAAAAAAGAGATTGGTATATCTGGAGAGATGGCAAAAAAGGCAAGGAGCCAAACAATTGGGAAAGTATTTTTGGCGGCTCAGCATGGAAATATGATGAAAAAACAGAGCAATACTTTTTGCATATATTCTCGACAAAACAGCCCGATTTAAACTGGGAAAATAAAGAGGTGCGCAGTGCACTATATACCATGGTCAATTGGTGGCTGGATAAAGGGATAGATGGATTTAGAATTGACGCCATTAGTCATATTAAAAAGGAAGAAGGACTTTTAGATATGGATAATCCAGAGGGATTGGAGTATGTGCCTTCCTTTGAGAAACATATGAATGTGGAGGGAATCCAAAAGTTTTTAGAAGAATTTAAAGAGGAGTCTCTTTCTAAATATGACATTATGACGGTTGGAGAAGCTAATGGTGTAACTGTAGAAGAAGCAGAGTTATGGGTTGGAGAAAAAAAGGGGAAATTTAATATGATTTTCCAATTTGAGCATCTTAACTTATGGACTGTGGATAAAAAGAAAAAAGTAGACGTAATAAAATTAAAAACCGTATTAAATAAATGGCAAAAAGGTCTCGAAAATAGAGGATGGAATGCATTATTTATTGAAAACCATGATCAGGCTCGAACCGTTTCCACATGGGGGAATGATAAAGACTATTGGGAAGAAAGTGCAAAAGCTTTAGCAACCATGTACTTTTTTATGCATGGAACGCCATTTATTTATCAAGGACAGGAAATCGGCATGACTAATGTTCAATTCCCAACTATTGAGGAATACGATGATGTGGCAACGAAAAATTTATATCGTCTAAAGTTAGAAGAAGGAATGGAGCATAAAGACATAATGGAGATTATCTGGGCTTCCAGTCGTGATAATACTCGTACTCCAATGCAATGGTCAAGCGAAGCGTATGCAGGATTCTCTACCGTTTCACCATGGATGGGAATTAACCCAAATTATTTAGAAATAAACGTAGAAAAGCAAAAACAGGATCCTCATTCTATTTATCACTATTATAAAAAGATGATTGAATTAAAGAAAAATGGACCAATCTTAACCTATGGTACATTTGATTTAATCGATCGCGAAAACGAGGACGTATTCGCCTATACAAGAACATTAGGAGATAAAAAAATAGTGGTGATTGTAAATATGACATCTGATAAAGCGGTATTCAAAAACCGGGTAGTGGAGCTTCATTCAAAAAATTTACTGCTTTCCAACTATGAAATAGAAGAACATGCATTTACTACTAGTCTATCCCTAAAACCATTTGAAGCAAGAGTTTATACAAGTAAATTATAGAGCACTATTAATTAGTTAATAATCCTTTTAGAAAACATCCTAAGAGAATGATTTAACGGAAATAAAGAAAGGGGCTATCTCAAAAGGTCGTTAGTTAATAACGACTTTTTGGAGTCAGCTTTTTCCTTCCTAAACCCATACCCCATCTATTGAACAGTTGGCAAGCGAAATACCCTTGTTTTGTCCTTCACATACTTTTGTATAGGTGAAATACCTAGGACATTGCAACATTGTTGCATCTTTAATAAGAGCTTTCCTAGATGATTTTTAAAATGTTTTATCCTCATTCATTTTCGTTTATTTACTACGGCAATGGTGCAGCGAGAAATGCTGATTAAATTTTCTTCCTCATCCACAATTTTTGTTTCATACACCATGCTAGTTCTTCCTTTATGAATAACAGATGCGATGGCCGTTACCATGCCATCTTTTTTAGAGCGAATATGATTCGCATTAATTTCCTGTCCGAAAACAGCTTGTGTCTTTAAATCTACAAGACTGGCAGCACCAAGACTAGCAACAGTTTCTGCCAACGCTACAGAAGCGCCTCCGTGCAAGTAGCCAAAAGGTTGTTTTGTCCGAGAATCTACTGGCATTGTAGCAATGCAAGTACCGTCCTTTTTTACTTCTTTTATTTGAATTCCCAATGATTCCATTAACGTGTTTTTCATATTAAATGTCTGCATAATTCCTCCAAAAACCCTTCTATTTTTAATCAATTATAGCATAATCAGAATGAATAAGCGGGTAGACGAATAGGTGTTAATTTGTGTTGCAAAATAATACTTATTTGTCCGTTCCAATAACAAGAGCAGGGGAAATTTGACTGCAAATTTGATAGAGAAGATATTCTTGTTAAAATTTTGTGAACAGATGTATTTATTATTGACAGTAAAAATAAAGTAAGGTTAAACTGTTTAATAGTTAAGTGTTTGAACTAAATAAGGAAAAAAGGAGTGATTTTCATTAGCAATCTAAAAATTAAAGACGTAGTGGATCGTTATGTTGATATTAATTTTTCTGTTAACAGGAAATTAGAAAATTTGATTAAGCTGGAAATTGGTGATGTTTTAACATGTGAACAACATTATACATTGCGCTACATAAACAGAGTAAAAGTTTGTACATCATCTGAATTGGCGATGGTTTTTGGAGTGAAAAAAAGTGCCATTACTTCTATAGTAAATCGCTTATTTGAAAAAGAATATATTAAGAGAACTCGTGATGAAAAGGATAGAAGAGTGATTTATTTAACAATGACTGATAAGGGAAATAGCACTTTTACAAAAATGGAAGAACGAATATATCTGTTAGTAGAGTCCATCATTAATAAATTTGATGAAACGGAGATTCAAAACTTTTTAACTACTTTTGAGAAACTAGACAAATTAATTATGGAAAGTAAAGAAATAGTAGTGGAGGAGAAAGAGTGAATACAATATTAAAAGGAAAATGGTTTATTCCGATTGTATGGATTGCAGTTATTGTTGGCTTATTTTTCTTTGCTCCAAATATGGGCGATTTAGTGCGGGAAAAAGGGCAAGTAAGTATCCCAAGCGGATTTAACTCTTCACAAGCTGGGAAAATAATAGATGAAATACAAAAGCAAAAGAATATAGGGGATCAATCAACCGTAGCCCTCGTTTTTCATCAGGATAAAAAGTTAGCAGACAAAGAGGTAGCGGAGGCAAAAAAAGCCGTTCAAAAATTAGACGCTAATAAGAAACAACTGGGCATTACTAACATACTCTCTTCTTTCACAGACAAAAGTTTGCAAGATCAGCTTGTTTCAAAAGACGGCAAAACTATTTTAGTTTCCTTGTCAGTAAGCTGGAATGACAGAGACGCTGAAGAAGTAAAAGATGCTTTATATAATACGATAAAAGAATTTCACGTAGATCATTATTACACGAGCAGCTGGATGATTGATCAGGATTTGACGAAAAGCTCAGAGGAAGGATTAAAGAAAACAGAAGGAATCACAGTTGTATTTATTCTAGCAGTATTATTAATCGTCTTCCGGTCTATCATTGCGCCTTTCATTCCGTTGGTTACTGTAGGAGTTTCCTATTTGGCTTCTCAATCCATTGTTTCTATTCTTGTTGATAAGTTTGATTTTCCTATTTCAAACTATTCGCAGATTTTTTTAGTTGCAGTGCTATTTGGAATAGGAACCGATTATTGCATCCTTTTATTATCCCGTTTTAAAGAGGAGTTTTCTCATCAAGAAAATGTTGTGGAGGCAATACTCGAAACATACAAAAATGCAGGCCGAACCGTTCTTTTTAGCGGAATTGCTGTAATGATTGGGTTTGCAGCCATTGGATTTTCCCAATTTAAATTGTATCAATCGGCTTCCGCTGTTGCAGTAGGCGTGGCATTACTATTAATTGCGTTATTCACTTTAGTGCCATTTTTCATGATGGTGCTTGGCCAAAAGATATTTTGGCCATCTAAATCGAGTGCAGAACATGGTGACAGCAAAATATGGGCAATAGCAGGTAAATTTTCTTTGGCACGTCCGCTTATTGCCCTGCTGATTGTTGCGATCGTTTGTGTTCCTTTTCTTGCAACATATGATGGAAAATTATCCTTCAACTCGTTAGATGAAATTAGTGATGAGGCTTCCTCTATTAAAGCATTTAATGCCATTGCAGACAGCTTTGGACCTGGGGAAGCACTGTCTTCCACCGTTGTCATAAAAAATGATGAAAGAATGGATTCAACAGAATACTTAGGGATAGCGGAAAATATAAGCAAAGAATTAGCGAAAGTTCAGCTTGTAGATAAAGTAAGATCAGCTACTCGGCCAGTAGGCGATCCAATTGAAGATTTATATGTAGGAAAGCAAGCAGAAAGCTTAGAAAATGGTCTTGGAGAAGGAAAACAAGGAATAAATAAAATCAGTGACGGACTACATGGTGCAGGAAGCGAGTTATCTAAATCCAAGCCAGAACTAAATAATGCCTCAAAAGGGATCAATGATTTAATCAATGGTACTTCAGGCATTCAGTCAGGTTTAAAAGAAATTCAAACAAATTTAGTGAAAATTGAAGATGGTATCCGTCAAGGATCTTCAAGTTCTGATAAGATTATTAAAGGGTTGGAAGATGCAGAAACGGGCGCTGCGAAATTATTAGCTGAACATCAGAAGCTGCAGCCTGTCTATGAGGCAATCCATGCTAATTTAGCGACTATTTTAAAGAAGTACGAAAATGTTGGAGATGGATTAGAACAGTTGTCGAATGACATCAATCAAGTTCCAAAAGACTCGTTTGGTGATTTGGAACAAACATATAGTGGTTTAGGTGAGGACCCAAAATACCAAGCAATAAAAATTGCTTTACTATCAACACAAACTAAATTGCCGCAAGTGATTGTTAGTATAAAAGAATTAAATGGCGGTTTAGCTCAATTGCAAACCAAGATGAAAGATGCAAATAGCGGATACGCTCAAATTGTGCAAAATCAAGCATCACTTGGAACGGGTTTGGAACAATTAATTGAAGGCATTCAAGCGCAGAAAAAAGGGTTAAACCAGCTAGCAGATGGCCAAGGGAAAATTGTTTCGAATATACCGAAATTAACCAATGGCTTAACCGGTATTAATGACGGTCATAAACAGCTATTAAATGGATTTAGCGATCTAGGAAGTCAAATTGGCCAATTATCTGCCGGATTGAATAAAAGTGCAAATGGGCTGGACAAAGTTTCGGAAGGTTTAGGGTCTGCAACTGAATACTTATCCGGTTTATCCGAAAATGATAATGATAGCTTTTATATTTCACAGGAAGTATTAGAAAGCAAGGATTTTGCCCAATCGATTGAAACATATATGTCTAAAGATCGGAAAATAATGAAATTAGATGTTGTTTTTTCTGCCAATCCTTATTCAAATGAAGCGATGCAACAAGTGGGTGAATTAAAAGATGCAGTAACTAGAGCAACGAAAGGAACGAAATTGGAAAATGCCGACGTGGCAGTTGGTGGAATAACTAGCACGAATGCCGATTTGCAGAAAATCTCCCATCAAGACTATTCAAGAACCGTTGTTTTTATGCTGCTTGGCATTTCCATTATCCTTGTCTTTTTATTCCGTTCTATTATGATGCCAGCCTATATTATCGGTTCTTTAATTTTATCCTTTTATACTGCAATGGGCATCAATGAAGCAATCTATGTAAATTTATTAGGATATACGGGGATCAGTTGGGCTGTGCCGTTTTTTGGATTTGTTATATTAGTTGCGCTAGGCGTTGACTACAGTATCTTTTTAATGGATCGTTTTAATGAATATCGCGATATAACAATTTCAGAAGCGATGTTAGAAGCGATGAAAAAAATGGGAACAGTAATAATCTCCGCTGCCATCATTCTAGGAGGAACATTTGCCGCAATGATGCCATCCGGAATGCTATCCTTGCTGCAGATTGCCAGCATCGTTTTAGCAGGATTGGTTTTATATGCATTTATTATTTTGCCGTTATTTATCCCAGTAATGGTGAAGAATTTCGGAGAAGCAAACTGGTGGCCATTTAAAAGACCGAATAACTAGAAAAGCGCAATCGCTCTTGCTTATCGACGGAAGAAGCTGAGGTTCGCAGGATATGAATCACACAAATGAAGACATAAGGATGTAGCGTTCTTAATTTGTGTACCATAAGTGAGATAAAGGAAACACGAAGAGCGAAAGCGAGTTCGTGCTTGACTTATCGAAGACGAGTTGAAGGAAGCTTTGGAGTCGATAGAGCGATGGAGCTAAAAATACAAAATAGAAAACTCAAATGGCACTGCGAATTAGATGTATCCATTTGGTTTTTTTTTTATGGCAAACCAAAAATAATAATTTTTTTAACTATTTTTCACTATTTTTTCATATAACATATGTTACAATTATTCCTTATTATGAAGAAAATTCCAATTGTGAACTTTTATTAGTTTGTATAAAACCTGAAACTTTTTTTTCGGTTGTTCGTTATTAAAAGAGGAGTAATCATTTTCGCAGTACTATTTCTAATTTTTCATGCAAGTCGAAAACATTTTATTTCGAAGGGGAAAGCATTGGGAGAAGAGGAGTTGCAATGAGGGAAAAGTGGAGCAGTCAAAGAAGGCAGGCAACGAAGATAGTGAGTGCTTATCGAGAAATTGTGATTTTTTTTTATTTCTGTTCATACTATAAAAGAAATATTTAGTTTTAAAAGAAGTGAGGATTAACGATGAAGAAAAAGATTTTGACCATTGCAGTACCATGCTATAACGAAGAAGAGGTTTTTGACTGTACTTACCTTCGATTAAAGGGTGTGTTAAATAACTTAATAGATGATGAATTAATCAGTGAGAATAGTCAGCTGTTATTTATTGATGATGGCAGCAAAGATGCAACATGGGGGAAAATTAGTGAAGCTTGCCGTATCGATCCGTATGTAAGCGGTGTAAAGCTTTCAAGGAACTTTGGGCATCAAAAGGCTCTATTAGCAGGTTTGGAAGAGGCTGTAAAGTTTTCTGATTGTGTCATTAGCATTGATGCAGACTTGCAGGATGATACATCCGTTATTAGAGAATTTGTTTTGCAATATTTAAAAGGCTATGATGTGGTGTATGGTGTTAGAAGTAAACGCGATACAGACAGCTACTTCAAAAGAACAACAGCTGAAGGTTTTTATAAACTGATGGGAAAATTAGGTTTGTCACTTGTATACAATCATGCAGATTATCGTTTATTAAGCAAGCGTGCTTTAGCTGAAATGCTCCGTTTCAACGAAAGTAATCTGTTTTTAAGAGGAATCGTTCCTTTATTAGGTTTTAAATCGACAAAAGTCTATTATGAACGAAAAGCTCGTGAAGCAGGGGAATCAAAATATCCATTGGCTAAAATGCTTGCTTTTGCATTTGATGGATTAACCTCTTTTAGCGTGAAACCAATCCGTTTTATCACAGGTATAGGCTTTTTATCTTTTTTTATTAGTTTTATCGCAGGCTTTTATGTTCTTGTTGAAAAATTTATGGGTGATACGGAGTCAGGGTGGGCTTCTCTTATGATTTCGATTTGGCTGATCGGAGGACTATTATTAATGAGCATTGGTCTGATTGGAGAATATATTGGGAAAATATATGAGGAAGTAAAGCATCGTCCCCGTTATATTATAGAACATAATTTATGCAATAAACATGCAAATACAAAAATCAAGACGAAGGTGCATGTTTAATGTTTCGTCATTCTTTTATTAAATTTCTTGCCATTGGCGTCATCAATACGTTAATAGGATTATCTATTACGTATACATGTTTAAATATATTGGGGCTGCATTATTGGGCATCCACCTTTATTGGGAATTTGCTTGGAGCATGTGTCAGCTATTTTTTAAATAAACGATTTACTTTTCAAAGCAAAGCACCATTTATGGGCAGCAGTTTTCGATTTGCCATTGTTATTATTTTATCTTATTTTGCGGCCTATAAAATCGGGTTGGAGCTAGTGGATGAAATCGTCATGCTGCTTGCTTTGCCAACTGGTTATATAGAAGAAATAGCTGTACTTTTTGGAGCTGGATTCTATACGATTCTCAATTATTTAGGACAAAAATATATTGTGTTCCCGGAAAAATATAAGCAAGGACCAAGGAGTTTACAATGATTCGTCAACTAGAAAAAAGAAACAAAGAAAAACTTTATTTCAGTATTGCACTTGTTATTATTTTATTATGGGTATCGCCCTATTTTGTATTAAATGAAAATGCCCATATGCGCATTCATGATAATTTAGATTCCAACTTAGGCTGGTATCAAGTTTTAAAAGACAGCGGTCAATTATTCGCTCCATTGCATACACCAATGGAACAAATTATGAACGGTAATTTTTCACGAGATACTTTTTATTCGGAGTATTATGCCATGGTTTTTTTATTTCAGCTTTTTCCTCCAGTCATCGCATATGGACTAAGTCAAGCTATTACAAGATTTGTTGCATTTTTAGGAATGTATTTACTTTTAAAAAAGTATGTGTTTAAAGATAAGGAGCATTTCCTTATTTTAGTGGGAGTAGCTCTTACTTTTTCCTTAACTCCTTATTGGCCGTCAGGAATGCTCAGCATCCTTGGTATGCCATTGGCACTTTGGAGCTTTCTTAATATTCGCAGGGGAGAAAATCATTGGAAAAATTATTTTATTTTAACTCTTCTTCCTTTTTTCTCCACATTTGTAATTGGATTCTTTTATTTTCTTGCCGCAATGGGATGTATCTGGTTATACGATGTAGTTAAAACAAAAAAATGGAATTGGCCTTTTTTCTTCTCTATATTTTATATGCTTTTGATTTATTTATGCATTGACTATCGACTAGTGGCTTCCATGGTTGCACCAGCTCATGAACTGACAAACCGAGATGTTTTTTACCAGTCGAAATTAACTTTTTGGGAAACAATCAGATTGGTAGGGAAAAACTATGTAATCAGCCATAATCAGGATAGAACCATTCATGAGTTTATAATCCTGCCATTAAGTCTTTATTGTTTATTTATGGTGCTTTGGAAAAAAAGATGGAAAGAACATAAATTATTTATTGGACTTCACATAATAAATATAGCACTGTCTACCTGGTATGCATTTTGGTTTTTTGAGGGATGGCAGCCATTAAAAGAACGAATCAGTATTTTAACAACCTTTAACTTTGCTAGATTTCATTATTTAAGACCAATGATTATATATGCGATATTTGCTCTCTCTTTAAAAATGATATGGGAAAAGGAAAGCCTCGGAAAAAAAATTGTCTATATACTTATTTTTCTGCAATTGCTTGTATTAGTGCCAAATAATGAAGAAGTAAAATATCATAATCAGCCAAGCTATGGACAATATTTTGCAAAAGAAGAATTTACACAAATAAAAAACTATATAAATCTTCCGATGAATCAATACCGAGTTATCAGCATTGGCATGCATCCAGATGTATCACAATATAATGGCTTTTACACATTGGATTCCTATAGCAATATCTACCCGCTTCGTTATAAGCTGGAGTTCCGTAAAATAATCGAACCTGAACTACATAAGAATAAAACTCTCCAAGAATACTATGATGACTGGGGAGGAAGATGTTACATTTTTGTAGATGAATTAGGAAAACATTATCAATTCTCCAAAAAATCAAAAAAGGTTATTCACCATTTAAATCTAAATACAGAGCAGCTAAAAAAAATGGGTGGACGATTTGTACTGTCAGCAGTACAAATCGAAAATGCCAAGGAAAACAATCTTGTTTTCCGTAAAGACTTTCAAACAAAAGAAGGCTACTGGCACATCTACCTATACGAAGTGAAATAGAAAAGTAAAAGCGTAATTTCGTTTAGGAACGAGAACGATAAAAAAGCATCAGCACCAAATTAGATTGGGATGCATGATGCTTTTTTATCGTTAGATTATATATCTTATTTTTCTAAATTAGCAGTATTATTTAATTTACTATTTCTATATCCGTAAGAAATATAAATAACAAGTCCAATCAAGAGCCAAATGCCAAAGCCTTTCCAAGTAAAGGTACTGAGCTGCATCATAAGGTAAACGCAGAAAATAATAGCAAGGCCTGGTATTACAGGAACGAACGGTGTTTTAAAGCCACGTGTTAAGTTTGGCTGTTTTAGCCGCAGTACAATAATGCCTAGTGATACGGCAGAAAATGCAAATAGTGTACCGATATTGGTTAATTCTGCTAATTGATTAAGTGGAACAAAACCTGCAAAGGTGGCAACTAGCGCAGAAGTTATCCAAGTACTTACAATAGGGACTTGACTTTTTGAACTAACTTTTTTCATTGCTGATGGTAAAAGTCCATCTTTACTCATTGCATAGAATAAACGAGTTTGTCCAAACATCATTACCATTAAAACCGTTGTAATTCCAATGATAGCACCTAAAGATACAAAGCCAGCTGCCCAGTTTTGATTAATATAGCTTAAAGCAAATGCAACTGGATCTTTAACATTTAATTGTGTAAAAGGAACAATTCCCGTTAATATCAGGGAGACAATAATATAAAGAACGGTGCATATGGCTAAAGCAGAGATGATCCCAATTGGCAGATTGCGCTGCGGGTTTTTAACTTCTTCTGCAGCAGTTGAAACAGCATCAAATCCAAAATAAGCAAATACAACAACCGCAGCTCCTGAAGCAACGCCTGAAAATCCATAAGGAGTAAATGGAACCCAATTGTCAGGTTTAACATACCACACGCCGACTAAAATAAATAAGAGAACAACGGCAATTTTTATGAATACCATGATGATATTTAATTTAGATGATTCTCGTATGCCGCGGGATAAAACTAAAGTAATAATGAAAACAATAAGAATGGCCGGAACATCAATAAAAGTACCCGCTTCAGGATTATAAGCGCTTGTCATAAATGTTGGGAAATGGATGCCAAAACCAGCTAATAAGCTTTGAAAATATCCAGACCATCCGCTTGCAACCGCAGCAGATGCCAAGCCATATTCAAGTACTAAATCCCATCCTAAAATCCAGGCAATAATTTCACCAAAAGCAACATAGCTATATGTATAAGCACTTCCGGATTCCGGAATCATAGATGCAAATTCAGAATAGCATAGAGATGCAAACGCACAAGCAAGTCCCGCAATAATAAAGGAAAGAATAAGCGCTGGACCTGCATATTTAGCCGCAGCAACACCTGTTAATACAAATATTCCTGTACCTACAATTGCTCCCACACCAAGCATTGTTAAATCAAATGAACCTAATACACGATTTAAAGGAGTGGTTGCATTCGTAGATACAGCTTTTTTACGAAAAATATTCATGTATACCTCCGATGTCATAATTTGTTGAAAAAAATCGAAGCATGTTATAAAAGATAACATAACAGTTATTGTACTAATTTTTATATTGCATGTAAAGAAACAATTTTCCTTATTGTTTGAAAATAAAAAAGCTTTTCGTTTATGACAGTAAGTCGGGATAAAGTACATGTTTTTATAAATTTGGGAGAAAATAGAAGATCCTCTATCATAGGAAAAGCAGTTAGCTTTTTAAGAGAAAAGAAAGTAAAAAAATTCGACACATTCCCCGATATTTAGGGGAAAATGTAATATTTTAACGAAATATCCCTTGTTATTTTTATGTTATTCGTAAATAATGATATTAAAAGGAATATGTTTTTAGGAAAATACATAACAGGCTAAGTTATTTAACAATTGTCAGGAGTCTTTTAAATGGAGTATTTATCTAGATTTATCCTTAACAAGGATTTGAAACGATTATTAATTCTTGTTTTATTTGCATTTATTCTTTTTTCAGTTCAAAGTATGATAAATCTTATTTTATTTACCTTTATATTTTCTTTTTTAATGGATAGGTTTGTTAATATCTTTGCGAAAAGAATTCCAATCAATCGAAATATTATTGTAATGCTTTTATATATATTTGTTATTGGCATTGTAGTGTCAGGAATAAGCTTGTATTTACCGATTATTGTGACAGAAATAACACAGCTGATTAAACAAATCATTGATTTTTATACACAGCCGCATAATAATATTGTCTTTAACTATATTGTGAATATTATAGACAATTACCATATCTCTAGTTATTTGCAACAAGGGGTTGCTTTATTATTACCTTATTTTACAAGCATAGGAAAGATTGGTTTGCAGTTCTTTTTAGCTATTGTGTTGAGTTTGTTTTTTTTATTAGAAAAGGAAAAGTTAAGTGCTTTTTCCAAACGCGTTAGCAAAAGTAAAATTGCTGCAATTTATGAAGAATTTATGTATTTTGGAAGAAAATTTGCGGGAACTTTCGGAAAAGTAATTGAGGCACAATTTATCATTGCGTTGTTTAATAGTACTTTTACGACATTGGCATTATATTTTTTAGGATTTCCACAACTAATTGGCGTTGCTATCATGATTTTTTTTCTTGGACTTATTCCTGTAGCCGGAGTGATTCTTTCCTTAATTCCACTATGCACCATTGCGTATACATTAGGAGGATTTCCACAAGTAATCACAATAGTTATTCTTATTATGGTAATTCATGTGATTGAAGCATATATCCTGAATCCTAAATTGATGTCTTCTAAAACAGATCTCCCAGTATTTTTCACGTTTATTGTTCTGATTTTTTCGGAACATTTTTTCGGAGTCTGGGGACTAATCGTTGGGATACCTATTTTTATCTTTTTATTAGATATCTTAGAAGTGAAAAATGGGGAAAAAAGATTATTAAGAAAAAATAATAAATAAGTGCTGTCCGCAGTGCTTATTTTATTATTTGTCTTAATATTCAATTAAGGATTTTTATGAATCACTCGTTGGTATTGAATAATATAGTAGTCTAGTTGCTCACTTAATTGAATGGTTTCTCTGCTTGCAAGGCCGTTGATTAAACCAACTTCAATTAAATCCTGCCGCAGCTTGTTAATGTAAATTAATAAATTTTCTAAATCATTATTATCTCGTAGGACGGTCATCTTTGTTAACTCCTTGAATGGTAACTACCTTTGGATATTACCAAAATAATGATATAATGGAAAGAATTTTCTTATTTTTTTAAAAAAACTTATTAAAATGAGTCTTTATAACTATGTTATTTTATATAGGCAGTGTGGCTTAACCAAATATTAAGAGTATCGGGTTCTTAAATTCTAAAAGGGAGCATTCCTTTTTTACATTGCAAATCTCCATTTGCACGATAAAACTCAATTTTACTTATATAGAGGAATTTGAAGGAGAAAGACAATGGTCATTGGTTTATTTATTTTTATTATAGGACTTATCCCTATAGTGTTAGCACTAGGAACTTTGCGGTTATTTAATAATTCAAAAATAGCAGTTGCTGTTTTGCTATATATGATACTCATCAGTATTTGGCAGTTTTCCGTTTGTGTTTTATACTTTCCAGGCACGTTATCGAAAGAAACAGCCTTATTATTATTTCGAATGTTTCGAATGGGGCCAACCTATGCAATGTCGGCTATTTTTTATGTAGTGTTAATTATAGTAGAAAGTTATCAAGTACTTCCAACAAAAAAAAATCTTTTTTCTACATTAATTTCCCGGCTGATTACAAAAAAGTTTTTTTATGTGTATGTTGCTTGGAGTACATTTGTTTTTGTGATGAATTGGTCAAAATTTGGAATAAAAAATTTAACTGTATTAACGAACCATGATTGGAACTTGCATTATTATTTTCCTAGCTATGGCTCTTTTAATATCGTCTATTTCATACATGTAAGCAGCTTAATTCCATTCTTGCTTTCTTTCATGATGGTGGCGATTCAAATTCAAAATAAATCAATTAAAAGATTTCTAACATGCTATGCTATGTATTCTTTATTGCTTTTCATTTTTGGATTTCTCAATTTTATCCCAGAAACTGGGGCGATTTTCAGCAGTTTAGGCATTGTCATCTTTTCTATTTTACTTATTTTTGAATTTATAAAAATGAATATAGATAAAACCACCCAATATAATGAGTTATTAAAAAGACAAAAAAAATTAGATTATGCTGGAAGTTTATCTGGAAGTTTAATACATGAAGTGAAAAATAATGTTCAAGTAATAAAAGGCGTTACTAAATTAATAAAAGAGAATATGGATATAGATCCGAAGAATAAAGAACTCCTACAATTAATGGACAAAGCATCACATCAATTAGAAGGAATAGCAGATAATTATTCCCTTTATATAAAACAGGGTGAGCTAGAATTTACCATGCAGGATATAAAACTTGTTTTAGAGGAAGTTTGTGAGATGGTGGGAGAATTAACGAAAAAACAACAGGTTTCTATCCAAGTCAATACAAAAGAAAAAGGGATAAAAGCCTATATAAATAAACCCAATTTGCAGCAGGTTTTTCTCAATCTAATAAAAAACAGCATAGAATCAATTCCACCTGAACGATCCAGTAGAATCATATCCATTCAAATAAAAAAGAAAAATGAACATGTTATCATTTCCTTTCGGGATAGTGGAAAAGGCATTGAAAGTACAAATTTAAATGAAATATTTAATCCCTTTATGACAACAAAACCCTTTGGGATGGGAATGGGACTGGCTTTTGTTCAAAAAATAATTTTTGAGCACAGAGGCGATATTCTGATAAAAGAAAGCAGTATAAATGGAACCCATTTTGAAATTTCTATTCCTCAATACCCATTAAGTGAATAGGATAAAGTAAACTTCCATCAGTGGGGGTTTTTCCTCATCCTCCACTGATGGAAAGCTTGAGTTCCACAGGATGTGGATCACACAAACGAAGACATAAGGAAGTGGCGATCATAGTTTGTGAACCCCTCACTTGGATCTTTACGGGCGAGTTTCAACACCTAGCTTCCTCGATTTTTCGGCATCTTGAGGTGGGGGATAACTGCCCGTTAAGAGTGGGATAAATCAAAAAATCCAATCTTCTTCCTTGCAAGAGATTGGATTTTTTGTTCTTGTCTAGGAAATTATAAACGAAATAGAGTGGTGGATAACTTAGCAGTTTGGTCCGCGTCGAGCTCCGACGTACAGGATGTACTAGTGCCGATGTTGCCACAGGCTCGCAGGATGCGGGTCAATCGACGTTGCAACAGGACGTTGCGTATTTATTAGTCGATTTTCCTCTTTTGCGTAGTTAATCGGCCAGTTTGTACGGCGATGATCAAGGCGATTGCGCTTTTGTTCTATTAAATAAAGATTAAAAGAATACTACAATAAGAATTACTGCTAGAACTATCCGATAAATGGCAAAAGGCAATAATTTAATTTTGTCGATTAATTTCAAGAAGAAGCGAATGGAAATGATCGCAAAAATAAAAGCACTAATAAAGCCTGCAATAAAAAATGGAAGTGTATCCATAGTGATATATTGCCAATTTTTTAATAAAGTAAGAAAGCTTGCTCCAGCCATAATGGGAACAGCCATAATAAATGTAAAATCAGCTGCGGCACGATGGCTTAGTCCCAGCAATACACCTCCAGATATAGTAGATCCAGAACGGGAAAATCCTGGCCATAAAGAGATGCATTGGAAAAGACCAATTAAAAATGCTTGTTTATTGGTTATTTTGTCGACTGTTTCAACAGAAACTCTTCTTCTTTTTTGCGAGAAATCTGCAATAATCATCAAAATGGCGCCGCCAATTAATGCATATACAACAGTTGTCATTCTAAATAAATTTTCATCTATATAATCTTCAAAAAGCACGCCAAGTACTCCAGCAGGAAGCAAGCCGATGAAAATTTGAACAAGGCTTAATTTATGTCCGATAATTTTTTGTCCATTAATATCTTTTTTAAGTCCCAGAAGATTTAAAAAACGGTCTCTAAATAAGATAACAACGGCCAGAATAGAACCTAGCTGAATAACCACTTTAAATGTATTGGCTACTTCAGGTGAAAACAGGTCTTTTGATTTTAATAATAAATCATCCACTATAATCATATGACCTGTGGACGATACTGGTGCAAACTCTGTTAATCCTTCTACTATTCCTAAAATAATAGCGACAATAATATTCCATAAATCGTTCAAGCTATTCACTCCTACTCCCTAATGCTTTTCTATTATTTCATTTTCATGTATATATGTCCTACCATATCATATCAAAAATAGTTTAAAAGAAAAACTCCCAATTTTACCAAAAAGGGGAATGAAAAAACTATTATTATATACTTTCTTTATAACGTTAAAATGAATGGGAAAGTTTCACAAAAAAGAAACTGGCAAAAAGAAGGTTTGGTAAATTGGAAAGAATACTAGTATGATTATAGTATAAAATCAGTAAAAAGGAAGATATGATGAAAAAACAAGGGATTGTCACATTAGGAGATGCTTTTATTGATTATCTCTCAACAAATCCAACGAATAAAGTGTTTGAAAAAAAGCTTGGTGGTGCTTCAGTTAATGTTACTGTTCATTTAAGCCGTTTAGAAATACCAAGTTATTATATAACAAAATTAGGGGAAAATGAGGATAGTCATTTTGTTCAAAAAGAAATGGAAAAAGAGTGTATTCACCTCGATTATAGTGTTCATGCCTCTGAAAAAGAAATATGCGGCGTATATGTCCATTTAGATGAAAAAGGGGAGCGGAATTTTCATTCTTACATAAATAACACACCCGACGATGTGTTAGAAGAAAAAGATATAGTGAAAGAAGCATTTCAGCATAAAAAAATTTTTTATTTTGGATCAGGTACCCTCTTTCATCCCAAAGCGCGAAAAGCGACGGAAAAAGCGGTGCGATTGGCAAAAGATAATAATCTCATTATTAGTTTCGATGCAAATATACGGTTATCAAGATGGAAAAGTGAGCAAGAGTGCAAAAAAACGATCAAACAATTTCTCCATGCAATAGATGTTTTTAAATTGTCAGAAGAAGAATTATTATTTTTATTTGAAACATCGACTGTTGAAGAAGGAATAAAAAGGCTGAAGCAATATCGTATTCCTGTTGTTTTCATTACAATGGGAGAAAAAGGAGCATACGGAATGCTTTTTCAAACAGCTGTAAAAGTAAGCAGCAATCCTATCGAAGCAAAAGATACTAATGGAGCTGGTGATGCTTTTATGGCAGCCATTCTTTATCGAATTTATAAAGAGGGAATGCCAGCTTCTTTGGAAGTTTTAAAAGGTTACGTACAATCAGGCTGTATACTTGGTGCAATGGTCGCAGCAAAAATGGGGGCTCTGCCTTTAATTGGAAATTATAAAAGCATTCTTGCATCCCATCCAAAATAATAAAGTTATACAAAAATCCATCTGCTAATCTCAGCAGGTGGATTAATTTTGTGTCTTATTATTTATGTCCATGCAGCTTAAAAGGAAATATCAATACATACAACTTCATCATTAGCGGTTATTGGAAAAAAATAGTGATGCATGGGTGTTTTGTGATTGGTTTAAGGAGTTGGCGGCAAGCTTCATTTGTTTTACTACAACGTTTAATTGATCTACGGCAATTTGTATTTGCCCATTCATTTCTTGTGCTTCTTTATCATTTTCTTGGATGGCTGCGTTTTTTGCGCTTCTCTTTATTTCCATATAGACATACTTTCTCCCCTAATGTCATTATTTCTGTCATTTATTCATGTTTTTGATTTTTTTAATCGATTTTTTTCGTAAAACTAATGATTAATGTAAGTTTTTGTATCATAATGAATAAAAAGCATTATTTGGAGATAAGAAACAGCAAGGAGTGAAGTTCGATTATGGCAAAAGTATTAGTATCTTTAAGTGAAGTATTTGTAGCTGAAAACAAAAAAATAAAGGAGGAATTAGAATTGTTAGGCGCTGATGTGCGTTCTATTGTAACAAAAAAAGCATCATTATTAGATTATGTCCATGACGCAGAAGTTATTATAACAGGTGTGGAGAAGATTGACAGAACTATTATGGATGCTGCACCAAATTTGAAGTATATATCAAAGTTCGGAACAGGTGTGGATAGTATTGATTTAGAAGAAGCGGCAAAGCGGAAGATTACAGTCACAAATACACCAGGACAAAATGCTTCCTCAGTAGCAGATTTAGCGTTTGGTTTATTATTAAGTATTTCCAGAAATTTGGCGAAATCTAATGAGATAGTTAAAAACGGAGGCTGGAAATTGTTAATGGGAAATGATGTTGAGGGGAAAAGGCTTGGCATTATCGGATTTGGAGAAATTGGCAAAAAAGTCGCGAAACGAGCAACAGGCTTTGATATGGACATTGTTGCATATGGAAATTACAAGGACGAAGAGACAGCCGAAAAACTTGGCGTACATTTTATTGATTTAGATGAGCTGCTCGCCACATCTGATTATGTTGTTATTTGCACAAATCTAAAAGAATCCACGTATCATTTAATTAATAAACAAAAACTAGCTCTCATGAAAAAAAGTGCTTATTTAATTAATATATCAAGGGGAGATTTAATTGATGAATCAGCCCTTATACAATGTTTAAAAGAAAATCATATAAAGGGTGCAGCACTTGATGTGTTTAGTCAAGAACCTCCTAATTTGGAACTGGCACAGCTTGAAAATGTTATTTGTTCTAGCCATATTGGTGGTGCAACAGACGAATGTTCAGAAAGAATTGGAGAGACTATTATTGAAAATATACAAAATTATATAAAAAAACAGCCTTTGACACATGTTGTAGTGTAAAAAACTGTCCGTTTAAACAATAATAAATATTCCACTATTAAATTTTTTCTGAAAATGGCTATTTTACTATAATAATTTGCTGAGAATTGTCGATAAAAAAGATATCACTAGTTTTAAAGGAGTAATTTTCATGAAAATAAAGATGAAAAGAATAGAGAAAAAGAAGGGAGGAAGGAAAAAAAAACAAAAAAATAAATACATATTCTTGAAACATAAAGCAGGAAATAAAAAACAATCGATGAGAAAGAAGCTTATTTTATCTTTTCTAGCCATTCTATTCATTCCAAGCATTATCATAGGTTCAACATCTTATATTAGTGCAAAACAAAAAATCAAAAAAAATTTGATTATTTCTGCACATCAAAATGTCGCGAATATCCATGATGAGATAAGAAAAATCACCGATAAAAAAGGACAAGATGCAACGTTCCTTGCCAATAATATAAATGGATCGATGTTGGATGGCGATAGAAATGAAATTAGTAGAATGTTCACACAATATTTAGGTCAGAATCAGGACGTCTCGAATGTTTATTATGCGCGAGAAGACGGGGAAATGTTTTTGAATGCAAACCAAGAAATCCCGCAGGACTTGGAACCAATGACACAAGAATGGTACCAAGAAGCAATGGATGCTGATGGCAATATAGTGATGCTTCAGCCTAGAGAAGATGGAAGAACTGGTAATTCCATTGTAACATTTGCAAAATCTACATACGATAAAAAAGGTGTTATTGGCATTGATTTGAAAATCAGTGCTTTAAAAGATATGATTCGAGGCAGCAAGATCGGTGAAAAAGGTTATTTAATGTTATTGGATAAGAATAAAAACTTTATCTATCATCCAAAATTCACTTCAGGTTACAAACCGACAGGGAATCCCGGGTGGCTAAATGAAATTTACAGGAATAAAAATGGTGAATATAACTATAGAGAAGATAAGAATAAACTGATAATGGTTTATGAATCGGATGAAAAAACAGGCTGGAAAATCTCCGGAGTTATGTATAATTCGGAAATATTACAGGCATCTTCGAGTATTTTTAATATTACGGCCATTGTATTAGCAGCGTCTATCCTATTGGGTGGTGTACTTGTCATTTTTATTATTAAGTCTATTATTTCACCATTAAAAAAATTAACAAACAGTGCTAACCGCATAAGCAGTGGTGATTTAACGGAGGACATTAATGTCGAATCAAACGACGAAATTGGACAGCTTTCGAAAGGTTTTGCAGAAATGCAGTCATATCTCCGTCAAATTGTCGAGCAATTAAATAAGGCAATGGAGCAGGTAACTGCATCATCAGAACAATTAATGGCAAGTGCGGAGCAAACCTCGGCAGCATCTGATCAAGTAAGTATATCGGTTCAGCAGATTGCTTTCGATGCAGAAAATATTACAACAAAAATAGAGAATAATAACCATTCATTGGAAGAAGTACTGCAAGGAATTCAACAAATAGCGGAGCGGTCTGCAACAGTATCTTCCTTATCAAAAGAAACTTCACAGGTGGCAGAGGAAGGTGGATTATTTGTTGAAAAAAACTTAACACAAATGAAATTTATCCATCATTCTGTAAAACAATCAAATGAAGTAATTGATTTATTACACCATCGTTCCAATGAAATTGGCAAAATAATTGACGTAATTGGCTCCATAGCAGATCAAACCAATTTATTAGCATTAAACGCAGCGATTGAATCGGCAAGAGCAGGAGAACATGGAAAAGGCTTCTCCGTTGTTGCAAACGAAGTAAGAAAGTTGGCTGAAAAGTCACAGGAATCTGCAAAACATATTGCTTCACTTATTAGAGAAATACAGAAGGATGCGGAGCACTCAGTCAGCATTATGGGGGAAGTATCGAAAAATGCAGAAGATGGGGTGGAAATATCAAAAGAGACTTCTGATAAATTTGAACAGATTATTAGAAGTACAAGAGAAATGAATCCACAAATTGAAGAAGTGTCTGCAACTGTTCAAGAAATGTCTGCAGGTCTTCACGAAGTAACATCATCTGCGAGCGATATATCTTCTATCGCTGGACAAAATGCAAATGGAGCAGAAGAAGTAGCAGCTGCTTCTGAAGAACAGCTCGCTTCGATGGAAGAAATAACAGCATCCGCAAAAGCTTTAACATTGATGGCAGAAGAATTATTAGTTGTTGTAAACAAATTTAGAATTTAAGCAGTATAACGAATAGGGTGCAACAGGATGATAAAGTGACTAATAGATTGAAAGACCCACTGCAGGTCTATTCAATCTATTTTTTTATGCAAAAATCCTTTCGAATATAAAGAAACTTATTTAATAATGGTGGCAGTGTCCTTTGTTTGAAATATATTTTAAAAGAATATATAATTAGGTTGCCTACCTAAATAAAAAGGAGAGAATTAAATTGGCTGATTTAGCACATCAATTAGTACAGTCATTTAGACAATTTCAAAAGCTGATTCATATGAATCGGACTATTTATGGTTTTAAAAGAAGTGAGATGATGATGTTATTTGTAATCCACCGCAGAAACGAGCAAGGTGAAAAAGCAATCACTGTATCAGAAATAAGCTCCATTTTACAAATCACCTCTCCTTCTGTAACACAAGTAATTAATGTGTTAGAAAGGGATGGGTATGTAGAAAGAATCAATGATGAAAAAGATGGCAGAATTGTTCGGATTGTCCTAACTGAAAAGGGAAAATCTGTTACAAAAGAAATTCATAAAAAAATAGAAGAAAAGTATATGAAGCTGGTTGAACATCTTGGAGAAGAAAAAAGCAAATTATTAATAAGCTTATTGGAAGAAGTGAATGTCTTTTTTTTAACAGATAAACCAGATGGAGAAAAATAATAAGATAAGAAAAAAATAGACAGGAGTATTCGAGGATGAGCAAGCTATTACGAGAAGTAGGCAAATATCGGATTGGTATTTTTATTGTGCTTGGATTTACTATTTTCAGAGCTTTTTCAGAGCTGTATTTGCCAAATATTATGTCCGATATTGTGGATGTCGGCATTGTGCAAAATAATAAAACCTATATGCTTCAATTAGGCGGATGGATGCTGCTGGTAGCTGCATTCGGCACGTTATGTTCAGTCTTTACCAGCTATTATTCGGCAAAAATAGCTGCTGGATTTGGCAGAGACATCAGGACAAAAATGTTTCAGAAGGTCGAAAGCTTTGGGGTGGAAGAAGTAAATTATATAGGAACTTCTTCCTTAATAAATAGAACAACAAATGATATAAACCAAGTGCAGCAGGTTACCATCATGATGCTCCGAATGGTTATATTCGCACCAATGATGTGTATTGGCGGAATTATAATGGCTGTTTCCAAAAATGCTGTATTATCTTTTATTTTTGTTGTAGCAATACCTGTGCTTGCACTCGTTATTTTTCTGATCATAAAAAAAGGAATTCCATTATTTAAAGTATTGCAGAAAAAACTGGATCAATTAAACAGCGTGTTTAGAGAAAATTTAACGGGAATGCGTGTTATCCGTTCTTTTAATAAAGAGAAGTTTGAGCAAGAGCGTTTTTACCATGCAAATAAAGATTTAACAGAAACAGCAATTCGAGTGAATAAAATCATGGCGGTGACCATGCCGATTATGATGGTTGTTTTAAATATTTCAACCGTTGCAATTGTTTGGTTTGGAGGAATTCAAGTAGAGGAAGGCACCATGCAAGTTGGGGATATTATGGCTTTTATTCAATATGGAATGCAAATAATGTTTTCCTTAATGATGGTAAGCATGGTTTTTGTGATGATGCCAAGAGCATCAGCTTCTGCAGATAGAATAAATGAAGTGCTGGAAATGCCTGTAAGCATAAAAGATTCCAAAGAAGCAAAGCAGAAAAAGCCCATAAGTGGAGAGGTTGAATTCCGAAATGTCGATTTCTCTTATCCTGGAGCAGAAAAACCAGTGCTGCAAAATGTAACTTTTCGGATAAAAGCAGGAGAGACAACAGCTATTATTGGCGGAACAGGTTCTGGCAAGTCTACCATCTTACATTTAATCACGAGATTTTATGATGCGAACAGCGGAGAAATAGTAATAGATGGTATGGATATTAAGGAGTATCCGCAAAGTGACCTAAGAAATGAGATTGGCTATGTGCCACAAAGGGCTGTTCTTTTTTCTGGAACAATTGCAGAAAATATACGCTTCGGCAAGGAAAATGCATCCGAGCAGGAGATAGAAACAGCTTTAGAAATTTCTCAAGCAAAGGAATTTGTGGAGAAAATGGATAAAGGGATTCATGCTCCTATTTCACAAGGCGGGACAAATATTTCAGGCGGTCAAAAGCAGCGCTTATCCATTGCTAGAGCACTAGTAAGAAAACCTATGTTGTCTCTTTTTGATGATAGTTTCTCAGCATTGGATTACAAAACAGATGCTGCATTAAGGAAAGCATTAAAGCAGAATATGGAAAATAAAACAATAGTTATTGTTGCCCAAAGGGTTGGTACGATAAAAGATGCCAATCAGATCATTGTGCTTGATGATGGTAAAGTAGCAGGGACCGGCACCCATCAGGAACTTGTAGATTCTTGTGAAGTATATAAAGAAATTGTCTACTCGCAAGGTGTAATGGAGGAGAGAGTATGAGCAGCAGCATAAGAAATAAAGGAAACTCAGGCTTCCCTTCAAGAGGACATGGCGGACCGATGCATTTGCAGATGCCTGTACAAAAAGCAAAAGATGCAAAAGGAACATTAAAAAGGCTGTCCGTTTATTTAGGAAATTATAAAATGCAGCTTTTATTTGTATTATTGTCAGCTATTATGAGTACAGTTTTTTCTATTTTAAGTCCGAAAATACTGGCAAAAGCAATTGATCATCTATTTGAAGGACTTGTAGGTAAGATTAAAGGAGTGCCAGGAGCTTCAATAGATTTCTATATTATTGGAAAAATATTGCTGGTTTTAATTGCATTATATGCAATAAGTGCAGTATTTACCTATATTCAACAAATTATCATGGTAAGCATTTCGCAAAAAACCATTTTTGAAATGCGGGAGGATGTTCAAAAGAAATTAGAAAAAATGCCATTAAAATATTTTGACCAAACACCACATGGAGAAACATTAAGCAGAGCAATCAACGATATTGATAATATAAATAATACATTGCAGCAAAGTGTAACCCAGTTGATTACTTCGATTGTAACATTTATTGGAGTCATAGTTATGATGTTAACAATAAGTCCAATTCTTGCATTGATTTGTTTTTTAACAATCCCATTAAGCATATTTGTGACAATTAAAATTGCGAAAAGTTCACAGGTCCAGTTTAAAAATCAGCAAACAACACTTGGAAAAATAAATGGGCATGTGGAAGAAATATTTACTGGACACACTATTGTTAAAGCATTTGGACATGAACAAAAAGCAATCGAAAAATTCAACAGCATTAATAGCAATCTATATGAATCAAGCTGGCGCTCTCAATTTGTCTCAGGACTAATTATGCCGCTGATGACTTTTATTAATAATCTAGGATATGTTTTTGTGGTGGTTGTTGGTGCGATATTTGCATCTGCCGGCAGAATAACAGTGGGAGATGTGCAAGCATTTATTCAGTATTCACGCCAATTTTCCCAGCCAATTACTCAGCTCTCCAATATATCGAATGTAATTCAATCCACATTAGCATCAGCAGAAAGAGTATTTGAGCTGTTGGATCAAGAAGAAGAAGCAGCTGCCGTACTAGATGAAAAAACAATTGCCTACCCTAATGGAGCGGTTCGATTTGATTTAGTGAATTTCTGTTATAAACAAGAAGAAGAGCTAATCAAAGATCTATCCATTAGCATTAAATCAGGACAAAAAGTTGCTATTGTTGGTCCAACTGGGGCAGGAAAAACAACGCTGGTGAATTTATTGATGCGTTTTTATGAAATTGACAGCGGTTCGATTTCCATTGATGGCATCGATATACGAGAAATGAGCAGAGGCAGTCTTCGAAGTTTGTTCGGTATGGTTTTGCAAGATACCTGGTTATTTAAAGGGACAATACGTGATAATATTGCCTATGGAAAACAAAGAGCAACAAAAGAAGAAATTGTGCAGGCAGCAGTGTCCGCTAATGCTGATCATTTTATTCGAACCCTGCCAAACGGCTATGATACCTTGATTAATGAAGAAGGTACTAATATTTCTCAAGGGCAGAAACAATTACTTACGATTGCTAGAGCCATATTGGCAGATCCAGTGTTATTAATTCTTGATGAAGCAACAAGCAGTGTTGATACACGGACAGAATCGCAAATTCAGGCAGCCATGGCTGCATTGATGAAAGATCGAACAAGTTTTGTTATTGCCCATCGCCTTTCTACTATTAAAGATGCAGATATTATTTTAGTAATGAAGAATGGTACAGTAATCGAACAGGGGAATCATGAACAACTGGTAAAACAACATGGATTTTATGCAGATTTGTACAATAGTCAGTTTTCGGAGGCAGCAGTTAATTAAAGAGTGGCATTTGCCACTCTTTTGTTTTTGAAATAAATGTGAATTTACCTGACATATATTTGTTAGGTAAAGAAGGTTTCATGGTTTTTTTATGTGGAATAAAAACAAAGTGTAGCAATTATTATTTTGGAGAAAATAACTTTGACAAAAGATTATTTTGTATATTATGATAGCGATTGTCTATAAAACTCATCGGAATTTGGAGGAATTCATATGAAAAAAATTAATATATTGACTGTGTTGATTTTGAGCTTATCGCTTGTTTTGGCAGCTTGCGGTACTAATAAAGATTCAGATAAGTCAAGTTCGAACAATACTAATCAAGATTTATTGGAAAACATCAAAAGCAGTGGCAAAATAGTTGTTGGGACGGAAGGCACATATCCACCTTTTTCTTTTCATGAAAAAAATGGAGATCTAACTGGTTTTGATGTAGAAATAGCACAAGAAGTGGCAAAAAGAATGGGAGTAAAAGCAGAATTTAAAGAAACGCAATGGGATGCGCTGTTTGCAGGGTTAGATGCAAAACGTTTTGATATGATTGCAAACCAAGTAGGAATCAACGATGAAAGAAAGGAAAAATATTCTTTCTCTGAACCATATATCTCCTCGTCAGCTGTATTAATCACAAGAAATGATTCAAAAGTAAAAAGCTTTGATGACATCAAAGGGTTAAAATCGGCGCAGTCATTAACAAGCAATTATGGAAAAATGGCTAAAAACTATGGTGCAGAACTGATTAGTGTGGATGGCTTTAACCAAGCGGTGGAATTATTAAATTCCAAAAGAGTAGATGTGACCATCAATGATAAACTGTCCTATTTGGATTATAAAAAACAAAAACCAAATGCTAAAATCAAAATTGCAGATACAGCAGATGATGTTGCACAAAGCGGATTAATGTTCAGACAAAACAATGACACATTGGTTGAGGCTGTTAATAAAGCATTAAAAGAAATGATTGATGATGGTACGTATACAAAAATCTCTGAAAAATGGTTCGGTGAAGATGTACTTAAGTAATATATTTACAGATCCTGAACAGCTTCAAAGATATATGGACATAGCCCAAAGTTCCCTTCTGCCATTGCTGAAGGGAGCCGTTTTTTATACGATACCATTATCCATTATTGCATTTATCATTGGTTTAATTTTAGCTGTATTTACCGCCCTTGCGAGAATATCGACTGTTAAATTACTGCAAATCATAGCGAGAATTTATGTATCTATTTTTAGAGGAACTCCTTTATTAGTGCAGTTATTTATTATTTTTTATGGTTTGCCTAATTTAAACATTATTATTGATCCATTTCCAGCAGCTGTTATCGGGTTTTCTTTAAGTGTTGGCGCATACGGCTCCGAAATTGTTCGTGCCGCTATTATCAGCATTCCGAAAGGACAGTGGGAAGCTGGCTATTCCATTGGCATGAGCTATGGACAAAATTTAAGAAGAATTATTTTGCCGCAGGCTGCAAGAGTTTCATTGCCGCCATTATCGAATACATTTATAAGCTTAATCAAAGATACATCTCTAGCATCACTTATTTTAGTAACAGAAATGTTTCGTGCAGCACAGCAGATTGCCAGCACCAATTATGAATTTTTACTATTGTATTCAGAGGTAGCCCTTATCTATTGGATAATTTGTTTTCCACTTTCACTTATTCAGCAGCATATCGAGGAGCGTTTAAGCAGGCATTTACTTAGATAGTATAAAAGAAATCTTTATCCCACTCTTAACGGGCAGCAAGACCCCAATGTAATCAAGTTTAACTTCAATATATTGGAAATCGAATAAAAAGTGGGAGTATGCGTTAGGTTTTCCGAGGCTTACCGCTCGCTTTCCATGGGGCGAGCGGACGCCTCTCCAAACGAACAATTTTTATATTAATACAATTTATGGAATCTTAAGTTGATGACATTGAGCAAGACCCCCACTGATGGAAAGGTTCACTTTATATGACTGGATGCTTTATGGAAAGGGGCAGGAAAATGATTTCAATTAATGGATTATCGAAGCATTTTGGTAAATTAGAGGTATTAAAAGATATCAATTTACATGTGGAAAAAGGGAAAGTAATTGTTGTTGTTGGTCCTTCTGGTTCAGGGAAAACAACCTTGCTTCGCTGTTTAAACCTATTGGAAATACCAACAAATGGAGAATTGTTGATCAAAGATCAAAAAGTTGATTTTTCTAATCAAGTAACAAAAAAACAGATTACCTCTTTTCGCAAATTAACCGGTATGGTTTTTCAAAACTATAATTTATTTCCACACAAAACTGCATTGGAAAATGTGATGGAAGGGCCGGTAACGGTAAAAAGAGAAGACAAGTTGACTTCTAAAAGAAAAGCAGAGCAGCTGCTTGCCAAAGTAGGCATGGCAGATAAAGTTGATTTTTATCCTTATCAGCTTTCGGGCGGACAGCAGCAGCGGGTTGGAATTGCTAGAGCATTAGCGATGGAGCCGGAAGTAATGTTGTTTGATGAACCAACCTCCGCCCTGGACCCAGAATTAGTCGGAGAAGTATTAAAAGTAATGAAAGAAGTTGCAACTGAGGGCATGACAATGATCATTGTGACACATGAAATGAAGTTTGCACAAGAAGTGGCAGATGAAGTAATTTTTATGGACGGCGGTTATATTGTGGAAAAAGGCGATCCTGGAACAATATTTACTGTACCAAAAGAAGAAAGAACAAAAAGATTTTTGCAGCTAATTCAATAAAAAAAAAGAGGCTGTTAGTCATTCTTTAGGGGGAATGTTTCTAACGCCTCTTCAACAAAAGGGGGAATTACACTTTGTAATAACATTGTGTTCCCTTTTTTCATTTTTTATACATATAAAATTATTTTTATTAGAATTTTTTCTGGTGAGACAAGAAGAATTTTTCTTATTCCCCACGAATCTTTTCATGGATTATTTCATCTTCCAATAAGTTTAAAAAAGCAAGTGTAATGCCAGCAGCTAATGCTGCAATTGTATAAACAGAAATTCCAGTTGCAAGGAAGCAGCAAAACGTACTGATAAATGTCCAGAGCATACAATACTGTACAGCAGACAGCTTAAAGGTTTTTTCCATGAAGGTACCTTCTTTCTAAAAAAATAAAAAACTGCTTTTGCCAGTAAAATTCATTCCAAAGAAAAGTTTCGCTTTATCTATCGTTAACATATGCTTGAACATAAAAAATTAGAAGACCATTGTCGCTAAGCGGGCACCTTTTGCTTTTCGTTTTTTTTTTTGCCCTTTTTTTAATAAAAGAGGATAAGCCCTCACTTTTTCTTGTTAAAAACATATCTTTAAAGTATAAAGGATAGCTTGTATTATCTTCCCAGAAGCTAATAACAATGCTTTCCCTTTATACCGTAACCCCATAACCTCCTCTCATTTAAGACATAGTAGCGATACTATGTCTCTTTTTTAATTCTTCCATATATGGTCCTGTTTTTTAGAATCTAAAAAAAATAATAAATAATGGTTAAAACTTCAAAAAATTAAAATCATGCCGATAGAACTAATATATAGGTATGTTTGAATAGTTTTTATAAAAAAATAGGTAAAATATCCTAAAAAATAAAAAGGTTAGGAAGGTACATGATATGAAAAAAAGGCTTCAGTTTCGCAGCTTGAGAGCTAAAATGATTATGGTAATAGTTTTGGCAACAATTATTAGTACCCCAATTTCTATTCAGTTAAATGGTATTATTAGAGAAACGGAGATGCTGCCACCTCAATTTGGGATGGTCATAAATACAGTAATTAATCTGATTTTTACTACTCTCATTTCAGCTCTTTTTATTAGCTGGCTCATTATTAAACCAATAAAAACATTGCTGAATTATACAAAAGCGATTCGTAAAGGCGATTTAAACATGAGTATTGAAAAAAAATCGAATGATGAAATTGGTTTGTTGACAGATGAATTTATTTTAATGAAAGATGCGATTAAAAGTCTTGTTGTAAAAGTTAATGAAACATCTGTACATATTACATCCTCTGCAGAGGTATTGACAGCAAATACGGTAGGAACAAGTCATGTTTCAGAGCAGATATCCAATGCGATTCAAAGTGTAGCAGCTGGTTCGGAAGAACAAACAAAGGGTATGGAAACGATTGTAGAATCAGTGGCAGTTGTAAATACGGAAATAAAAGAAATTGCAAAACATACAGAAGAGATGGCAAAATCATCAGATGATACGATTATAAAAGCAAAAGAGGGGCAGCAAGTAGTTGACAGCACAGTAAAACAAATGAGTTTAATCCAAAATTCTGTGAAAGAATCAAATGATTCCATTGGACTGTTGCAGGAGCGATCAGAGGAGATTGGCCAATTTTTAAATGTAATAACAGAAATCGCAGATCAAACGAACTTATTGGCACTAAATGCAGCAATTGAAGCTGCCAGAGCAGGAGAGGCTGGAAAAGGATTTGCAGTAGTTGCAGAAGAAGTAAGAAAGCTGGCAGAACAGTCTAATCAGTCCGCTAAGCAAATAGCGGTGCTAGTAAATGAAATTCAAAAGGATACACTTACATCTGTCAAAACCATGAAAAGAGTAACAGATGAAGTAAAAGAAGGAATCAGCATTACAAATAATACGAAAGAAAAGTTCAATATGATTTCTGATTCTATGTCTAATATGAGCAGTCAGATGCAGTCTGTGTTGGAAGCAGCAAATAATATTACAGCAAATATCGCGGAAGTTGCTGGATCTGTTGATCAAGTAACAAGTATCGCAAAAGAAAATAGCCAAAATTCCATAAGTGTATCGGCATCTTCGCAGGAACAATTAGCAGCTATTGAAGAAATTGCGCATTCAACGAAATTGCTTGCAAGCATTTCAGATGATTTAGTTATGTTAACAAAAGATTTTAATATATAAAACTTCGCAGACACAAAAAGAGTTAATGTGTGAAATGGTCCCTTTATTCGAATCTTTCCTCTTAGGTGGACCCAGGAACTAGAAGTAGGAAAAATGCTAACGGTTAAGATTAGAGAAAAAGTTATCATCTTTATAAGCCTGAATAAGGCTTTTTTTTTATCGTTGGGTAGTGCAGTACATTTTTTTATATAGATAATTTGGATTAAATTTTAGTGAAATCATTGTCGAAAGTTGTTATTTATCAAAATTACAAATATAATGGAGAATTGTATGAAGCTTTTCTAAGCATGAATGAAATTATCTTATTTTTATTAGTATATTTGTCATGGAAAAGACAATAAGTGTGTAGAAAATGAGAATGACGAATTCTTCAGGGTGGTTGAAAAGCAGTCTGTTGTTGATAGCATATAACTGCCTTGGAGGCAGTTGCTTAATATTGTGGTTATATCAAGGAGTAATGAATAAATGACGCGAATGAAAAATACTTCTAAAATAGATTTTACCCTTGTCCTTATTTTAATGCTGTTATGTATTGCAAGCTGTGTAGCTATATTTAGTGCACAAAGCACAGGACAATATAATCAAAATTTTCTAGTAAAACAAATTTTCTGGTATGGAGTGGGAATTGCTATAATTGCCAGTATCATCACTTTAGATTCCGATCAATTAAAGAAGCTTTCCTGGTATTCCTATGCTTTTGGAATTGTTTTGCTTTTATTATTAATAGTGGCTCCTGAAAGTATAGCAAGAAAAGTAAATGGAGCGAAAAGCTGGTTTCAGCTTCCAGGAATCTCCTTGCAGCCTTCGGAATTTGTTAAAATATTTATTGTATTAACGTTATCTAGAGTCATTGTAGAGCATCAGGAAAAGTATATAGTAAAGACTTTAAGCTCTGATTTTTGGCTATTAACAAAAATTGGACTAATTACCTTTTTCCCTCTTCTATTAGTTATGCAGCAGCCTGATTTAGGAACTTCCTTAGTTTTTATTGCTATTATGCTTGGCATGACTTTTATTTCAGGAATAACATGGAAAATATTGCTACCTATTTTTCTTTCCGGTATTATTCTTGCTACAAGTGTATTATATTTAGTCTTATGGCATCCAGATTGGCTGGAGAAATACCTCGGTGTACAAGAATATCAGTTTGGTCGGATTTATTCTTGGCTAGATCCTTATAATTATCAAAGTACCACTGGATATCACTTAACACAGTCGCTATTAGCTATAGGATCAGGTGAAACTGCAGGAAAAGGGATAGGAATTAGAGATGTTTATTTACCTGAAAGTCATTCAGATTTTATTTTCAGTGTAGTTGGAGAAGAGTTTGGATTTATCGGTGCAAGTGTCTTGGTAAGCTTATTCTTTTTGCTTATTTACCATATAACAAAAGTTGCATTAGAAACAAAAAATCCTTTTTATACATGTATATGTGTAGGGATAATTAGCATAATTACCTTTCATGTATTCCAAAATATCGGAATGACCATTGGGATTCTGCCAATTACAGGAATACCATTGCCATTTATTAGTTATGGAGGAAGTTCATTAATGGGAAATATGCTTGCGATGGGGTTAATATTCTCTATCCGTTATCATTATAAAAAGTACATGTTTTCTAATGATGAATAAGGAATTGAAGACAAACAGAACCTATTATTATATTTTATTAAAAGTCAAGAAAATGGATTTAAATAAGGTTTTGTATATAATGTTGCACATTTTAGAGAACGTGAGAGTCACGTTCTCTTTTCGTCATTGTATAACTGTTTTTGAAATCCGCAAATCAACTGATAAACTTGTCCAACCGATATTACCATGTTTGAATATATTGCTTGTGAACAACATGAAAGGAGGGAGAACAGATGAACAAACCATGGTTTCCGAATAATGATGAAAGAAATAATAGCAAAAGTCGTTCAAAGGCAGACAGTGATTCAAAAGCAAAGGCAGATGTAGATTTCGACAACGATATAGATACGGATGTTGATAACAAATTAAAAAACACTGACAAAAATATTAACGTAGCAAAGGCAGATGCTAAGATTTCTAACAGTGGGAATTCTAAAGTTGATCTTGATATTGATGTAGATTCCAACTCTAAGGCAAGAGTTCGTTCACGTGCTGAATCTGATCAAGACCAAGATCAAGAACAGGATCAAGATTAAGATTAAGAGTTTTAAAGCGTAATTTTAAATGATTGATTTAAAGGGGTATTCTTTAGTGCTAATACTCCTTTAAATTAACTAGTTTTTGAGGAAGATGATATTTGATGGAGAAACAGAGCAAAAATCGATCATTGCAGCATTTCGATCAATTAATGAGAACAAAGGAAAGTTCTTTTAACGATATTCGATCTAACCTCTCTTCTTCTGTTGATCAAAGTGGAAATTCAGACGTAGATGTTAATGTAAATGTTCAAATTGATACGATGCCAATTGCACTCTCATTGCTATGTTTATCTTTCGCAAATAAACAATTAACGCGTCAAGAATTTGAATCTGCGGTTGAGGAACTAGTTGAGGTGACAAATCGCTACAAAGAATCTGAAGGAAAAATAAAGGGAGATTCGCGAGTAAAATTATATAATGAAAACAAAAGTAATAGGATTTGGGGAAGATTTTAAATAATATCTCTTCCCCCTATTACATCGAACCCTTTTATTAATCTTCCCGACAATTGTAACCAGAGGGTATAGGGAGGTATAGCATCGTTTTGTTAAAAGATTGTAAATCCTATATTAATTTCATTTAGCAAAAACGCCAAACCCATACGTTTAAGGGATTGGCGTTTGTTTATTTTTTTCGTTTATCGGGTAGCACCAACTTTTTGACGTAAAATACAATAAATTGGAGTGGTAGATAGGTTTTCTTACACTATTTTTTAGGAGCAGAAAAAGCTTAATTTTTTATACTTAGGTTATTTATCCCACTCTTAACGGGCAGTAATACCCCCACCTCGGGGATGCTGAGAAATCGAGGAAGCTAGGTGTTGAAACTTGCCCGTAAAGGTCCGATAAGTTCAACTAACCATCAGTGGGGATGAAGAAAATCCCACTGATGGAAAGGTTCACTTTATCAACTTTCTTGTTTATTCACTAGCTTCCTTTTGGGTGAGGGGAAAAGGAAGCGGTGATAAATATAGATGGAAAACACATAATGAAATTGATAATCATTATCAATTGATTTAATTTAATAATAAAATATAATAGGAATAATGTCAATATTTTAGGTTAGAATATTTTGATTTTTTGGAGGTTTTAAAAAATGGAAAAAGATTTTTTAGAGAATTTTGATGTACTTTTAACAAATTATACAGAATTATTGTTAGGGGAACAGAATGAAACTTTAAAGAAAAAAGTAGAATTGTGGATGCTTTATTCTCATATGGCTAAATCTATGCCTGGATTAGTGAAGCATTGGAATGCAGAATTTCCAAATGGCAAAAAAGAGATGGTGAAAATTGTGACAGAAATAAAGAAATTGAACGAATTACAAAAACAAAATAAAAAATAAAACATATGATATTAAGAGCGGCATAGACAACTTTATTTCATGCCACTCTTAATATCTATGCCATCTGTCCCGGCAAGTTATTGAAGAGTAGAGCTGCCGTAAGGAAATTGGGTTGTATACCCTTTAAATTGCTGATATGTTTGTTGTATTTTCTGCTGTTCGGCAGGCTCCAGCTTATACCAGCCATTTTGGAACATAACAGTATATAGCTCTCTTTGCATATTTTGTGCTTCAGTAAAGATCGCTAATAAATCTTGGTACAAAGCTTGATGACTTGCTTCATTTAATGCTATGGAATAAGAATCTGTCATATATTTTTCTGTCGATAATAAATCATTAACAAAATCTCGATCATTCATTTGAGGTGTTTTCGGTACTTGTTTTTCTGGATTCTGAATTGGCTGTTGCTTCATTTTTAATTCCTCCTGTCCATAATCTTTGTTCGATGTGGTTATTATTGGTAATTATTATTAGGCTGAGATGGTTGGAAATTTAAATGAGACAAGATTTTTTCGTAGTGATGTTGATGCATTTGTCCGCATTTTTCCAAATAAGATTTAATGGATTGATCTTGTACTGCATTAGCAAAAAAATGAGCTTTTTTCATAGCTAATAAATTCCATGAAAGCATATCCGTTAAATAGAGTGAATCCTTTACTGTAAGTGTTGATGGCGGCTGCATCATATTATTCGTATTTTGCATAGTATTAGTTTGCTGCTGCATAATTTACTCCTCCATTCATAGTTATTAAGTATATTCATTTATTGTTTTTTATATTGATTATTTTGACTGTTTACCTTTCCTCCACCATCATTCTCAACAGTAGGACCTGCATTTCCTTTTACACTTGCTGCACTAACTCCTGCTCTAGAAGGGTCTTTTTTAAGTCTAGCCATTTGAATTGTCACCTCCTCCACTATGTACACTTACTAGCGTCTCCCAAACCAACTGATTTAATGAATGGATTAACAAAAAGCAGAGTTTTTAGTAAAAGCATGTCAAATTTTGTGAAGGGCAAGTTTAAATAGAGAAAGAAATTTGTTTGAACGATCGACAAAAATATGTGCTAAATTCCGCTAGTGTTTATTGTATAACGGTTTTGTTTATTTTATTGTTAATAAGTAATGAATTATTGGGAAAAGTTCTTGTAGAAAAAATGAAAAAGAAGGAGGAGTATTATGGCAAGTGAAATTAAATATGCAGCAGTTATCGGTGCTGGAGTAATGGGATCAGCTATTGCAGCACAACTTGTGAATGTGAACATTCCTACATTGCTTCTTGATATTGTTCCAAACCAATTGCTTCAGGAAGAAATAGACCATCAGTTAACATTAACGCATCCTATTGTAAGAAATCGTTATGTAGATTCAGCCAAAAAAAATTTAGTCAAAATGAAACCCAGTCCTATTGTCTCCAACCAAAAGCTATCTTTATTAGAAACAGGAAATATAGAAGATAATTTTGATTTATTATCAAAAGCGGACTGGATCATAGAAGCTATAACAGAAGATATAGAGGAGAAAAAAACATTATTTACAAAAATAGATAAGATTAGAAAAACAGGTTCTATTATTAGCAGCAATACCTCAGGGATATCCATAGAAGAAATGATGGAAGATTTTTCAGAAGATTTTCAAACTCACTTTTTTGGTACGCACTTTTTTAATCCACCTCGCTATATCCGCCTATTAGAAATTATTCCAAGTACAAAAACAAATCCTGCTATCATTAATACTTTTAAAAATTTTGCTGAAGAAAAATTGGGGAAGGTTGTAATCATGGCAAAGGACACACCGAATTTTATTGCAAATCGTCTCGGTGGATTCGCCTTTTTAACGATAATTAATGAAATGATTCAATCCAATCGAAGTATCTATGAAGTGGATCAGCTGACTGGTCCTTTTATTGGATTCTCTAAAAGTGGTACATTTCAAACGTTGGATATGGTAGGTTTAGATACTTTTTCTTATGTTATTCAAAATATGAAAAACCGCATTTTTTCTGAAGAAGAAAAGGATATTTATAAGATGCCCCCATTATTGCAGGCAATGCTCAGTAATAATATGCTAGGAAGAAAAAGCGGCCGTGGATTTTATAAAAAAACAAAGGACGGCATACAGGTTTTAGATTATCAAACCATGCAATATATCGATATAAAAAAAGAAAAAAAACCTTCTAACCCACCTGGGAAATTAAAAGATTTTTTGTATGAAAATTCATTAGAAGCAAATTTTATTTGGAATTGTATTACTCCGATTTTAGTATATACTGCATCATTAGTAGGAAAAATTTCGGATTCTATATACGAAATCGATGAAGCAGTAAAAACAGGATTTAATTGGAGGAAAGGCCCCTTCGAAACATGGGATGTTATAGGGATCCAAGACGTGGTGAAAAGATTAGAAGAAGAAAATACAACAGTTCCGAATTGGATTAATGAAATGATAGACAATGGTTTTACTTCATTTTATAAAGAAGAGAAAGGGACACTCCATTACTATAAGCACGGAAGATATGAAGCGGTACCGAAAGATGCAAAAAGAATTTTGGTAAAAGAAGAAAAAGAAAAAGGAGGATTACTTCATTCTAATAATTCTGCCAGCCTTATAGACATTGGGGATGGTGTTGCATTGCTGGAACTGCATACTTTGAATAATGCCATTGGCATGGATGCATTAGAAATGATAGAGGTATCAGTCGAAATAATAGAAAAAAATAAAAATTACAGAGGACTGGTCATAGGAAGTACAAGCAAAAACTTTAGTGTTGGAGCAAATATAGCTCTGTTATTATTAGAAGCACAGTCTGGTGATAAGCTGGAATTGGAGATGGCAGTAAATCGATTTCAACAGGCAATGAAGAAAATTAAATACTGCATAAAACCAATTGTGGCAGCACCTAGCAAAAAAACCTTAGGCGGCGGTGCGGAAATTTGTTTGGCTGCTTCGCAAGTTCAAGCACTACAAGAAACATATATTGGATTAGTAGAAACTGCTGTAGGGTTAGTGCCTGGAGGCGGTGGTACAAAAGAGCTTTATATAAATCGATTAAAATACAAGCAATCCTACAGTGATAAAGAATTGATGGAACTGGTAAAAGACGTTTTCTATACGGTGTTAACAAGTAATGTATCAACCTCCGCAGAAAATGGAAAGGAACTTGGTTTCCTGGAAAAGGTAGATAACATAACGATAAATGATCGACACTTATTATATGATGCAAAACAGCAAGTACTTCTGTTGGAGAAACAAGGCTATCTTCCTCCGAAAAGAAATAAAATTATGGTTGCTGGAACATCTGGCTATCAATTGTTAATGAGTGAATTACAGGAACTAGAAAAAATAGGAAAACTAGCGGAATATGATCTAATTATTGCGAAAAAGCTCGCTTTCGTATTAACAGGAGGAAACGTAGATTTTAAAACTGAGGTGGAAGAAGATTATTTATTAAGCTTAGAAAAAGAAGCCTTCTTATCATTAATTCAGCAAAAACAAACCCAGGACCGGATATTACACCTTTTACAAACAGGAAAAATAAAATAACGGAAGTAATCCAGTAAGGGAGAGAATCGAATCATGAAAAAAGGTGGAAGCTTTATTATAGAAGAAACTAACTATGAAGAAATTTTTACACCAGAGGATTTTGAAGAAGAGCATGAAATGATTGCAGCTATGACATCCGATTTTATTCAAGATAGGGTGTTGAAAAATTTGCCCTTTATGGAACAGCATGATTTTGCAAAAACCATACAATTAATGAAAGAAGCAGGGGAGTTAGGTTTATTAAGTGCTGATATACCAGAAGGATATGGTGGATTAGGTCTTGATAAAATAAGTTCTGCCATAATTTCAGAGAAAATGGCAATTGCAGGAGGATTTTCTATTACACATGGAGCTCATATTGGTATTGGTTCTCTTCCGCTTGTTTTATTTGGAAGCAAGGAACAAAAAGAAAAATATTTACCTTTGCTGGCAACAGGCGAAAAAATCGCTGCATATGCCTTAACCGAGCCTTCAGCAGGATCTGATGCAGTTGGAATTAAAACAATTGCAAAACTAAATAAAGAAGGCACCCATTATTTATTAAAAGGGGAAAAACAATGGATTACAAATGCAGGTATTGCAGATCTGTATACCGTTTATGCGAAAATAGATGGAAAAAAATATACAGCTTTTCTTGTTGAGCGTAACTTTGAGGGAGTATCTATCGGGAAAGAAGAAAATAAATTAGGAATCAAAAGCTCATCTACTTGTTCGCTTCTATTAGACAACGTAGCTGTACCCGTAGAAAACATTCTTGGGAAAATAGGAAGAGGACATATTATTGCATTAAATATTTTAAATCTTGGTCGCTTTAAATTAGGAGTTGGATCAATAGGTGCAAGTAAAGAAGCAATGAAACAAACCATTTCTTATACAAATAATCGTATACAATTTCATTCCCCTATCTCACAATTTCCTTTAACAAAAGAGAAACTAGCAGCAATGTCCTCCCATTTGTATGCCGCTGAAAGTTCAGTTTACCGCACTGCTGGTTTACTAGCAGATATTATGAATCCATTAGAAGATGATTCCGAATTTAAAGATGCAGCCAAAGCAACGAATGAATATGCACTGGAATGCAGTTTAAATAAAGTATTTGCCTCCGAAGTACTAGATAGGATTGTAGATGAATGTTTACAATTACACGGAGGAAATGGTTTTATGGAAGATTATGATATTGCCAGAATGTACCGGGATTCGAGAATCAATCGAATTTTTGAGGGAACAAATGAAATCAACCGTTTATTAGTTCCTGGGAATCTATTAAGAAAAGGGATAAAAGGAGAACTTCCTATTCTTCAATCTGCCCAGCTGCTAGTAAAACAACTAGTAGGATTTTTCCCTCATGATCCAGATCAAACATTGTTGTCACAAGAAAAGATGTTTGTAACCAACAGCAAAAAAATTACACTGCTTCTTTTAGGATTATCAGCAAAACACTATGAGCATACTATAGAGCAGGAACAAGAGTTGCTTGTAAATATTTCTAATATTATTTCGTTAGTATATGCAATGGAGTCTGCTGTATTAAGAACGGAAAAAGCGGTTAATCATTCAATAGAAGACAATAAACAAAAAAAATTATATACAGAAATATTTTGCCAAGAAGCTTTTCAACAAATTGTTTTAGAAGCAACAGAATCATTAGCTTATATAGAAAGCGGCGATAATTTACGCATGATGCTCGCCACTTTAAAAAAATTAACGAGATATACACCAAAACCAATTATTCAATTAAAAAGAGAAGCTGCAGTCAAAATATTAGCTAACAGCCAGTATATTGTATAAATAAATATTTTTTCTCTGTAAGCTTAAATGGTGGGACTAACCTTCATGGGGGATGGTTAAAATCTTCAAATGGTTTAGTTTCACCTTATAATTTATATTTTTTTATAGTAAGTGTTTTAATAGAATAAATACTATTTTTAGTATTATTTGTTATGATTTTGTGCAATCTTATGATAATATTCAAATATATGAAAAAATATCTCAGATAAAATTAGGTGATGGAATGCAAGTTGCTTTTTATTGGTATCCGAAATGCGGTACATGTCGAAAAGCCAAAAAGTGGCTCGATGAAAATCATGTAACATATGAAGAAGTACATATTGTGGAAAATCCTCCTTCACGTTTAATGTTGGAAGATCTTTATAAGAAAAGTGGTCTAGAATTAAAAAAATTCTTTAATACGAGTGGACAAAAATACCGTGAGCTTGGTTTGAAGGATAAAATCAAAGATGCATCAGAAGATGAATTATTAGATTTGCTTGCATCGGATGGGATGCTGATTAAAAGACCACTGACTACAGATGGCAAGCAAGTTACCGTAGGATTTAAAGAAGAGGATTTTAAAAAAAGCTGGACATAAAAGGAACGATTTTTCTGTCAGCAGGACATTGTAATGCAACCCTTCATTAACTGCGAGAACTTACGTGAAGTATAGCATTAAATTTATATAACAATATGGATGTCTAGCTCTAGGCGCCAGCGACTTATGTACTTTGCACTTCTTTTTGAGTTTCCTTTATTACATGTGGAGCGCATCCGTTCATTTTTTGCTAAAAAGGCGTCTTGTGCTTTTCTTATATATTATTAATTTGGAGGGATTTGTAAATGAGTACACCAAAAGATTTGCGTTATTCAGAAGAACATGAATGGGTAAAAGTTGAAGGTGACAATGTTCGTATAGGGATTACATATTTTGCTCAATCCGAGTTAGGGGATATTGTTTTTGTCGAGCTTCCAGAAGTTGGAGACGAAATTGTTGCGGACGAGCCATTTGGCAGTGTTGAATCTGTTAAAACGGTATCTGAACTATATGCTCCTGTTAGTGGAAAAGTAGTAGAGGTAAATGAAGACTTAGATGACAGTCCTGAGTTTGTAAATGAATCTCCATATGAAAAAGCATGGATGATCGTAGTTGAACCAAGCAATAAAGAAGATATCGATAATCTTATGACTGCTGAGCAGTATGAAGAAATGACAAAAGAAGATTAATAATGAAAAGCACCGGTATTTTCCGGTGCTTTTATTGCATATACACTGGTTTTCAACTTCCAACCAAAAATACCTCCAAAGTATCATAAAGTTCAACTAACCATCAGTGGGGGTTTTCTTCATCCCCCACTGATGGTTAGTTGAACTTATCGGACCTTTACGGGCAAGTTTCAACACCTGCTTCCTCGATTTCTCAGCATCCCCGAGGTGGGAGGCTTACTACCCGTTAAGAGTGGGATAAAATTACATGGCAAAGCCTTCGTGTTCCTATACGAGAGTAGGATAAGAAGGAGATCCGTAAAGATTTGTTAATGGTGAATGGGAGGAACGAAAATTTTAATGAATGGAGTGGACCCTATAAAAATAATTTAAAAATTCAGAAAAAAAGAAGTCGGCACTTTATCTCCTGCTCTGAATATGATAAAGTTAAATTCAAACTCAAAACTTCCTTTAGGTGATCATATGAAAAAAATAATCATTGTTGAAGGTAAATCGGATAAAAGCAAAATAAAAAATATTATTAGAGAACCAATAGACATTATATGTACAAATGGAACGATTGGGATTTCCAAATTAGATGAATTAATCGAAGAGCTATTTGATAAAGATGTCTATATTTTAGTTGATGCCGATAAGTCAGGAGAAAAGTTAAGAAAACAATTTAAAAAAGAACTTCCCGAGGCTGAGCATTTATATATAGACAGAATGTACAGGGAAGTTGCATCAGCGCCTGAGCATCATTTAGCTGCAGTATTATTGCATGCAAATATTGATATTTTTCCAGAATTTTTAGATTTAAGGATGAGTTAGTCATGAATGATTGTACACTAGAAGAAGTAGAGAATATCTTAATAGAAGAAAAGGAAAACGGATTTATGCTTTATTTGTATACTCCCCTTTGTGGAACTTGCGCAATAGCATCCAAAATGCTGAATGTTGTTCAAGCGATGCTAAAGCATCAGAAATTTGCAAAGATTGACTTGAATTATGCACCACAGCTAGCAGAAAAATATGAAGTGGAGAGTGTACCTTGTCTTTTGATTTTTAAAGAAAGAGAATTGAAAGAAAAAATATATGCATTTCATTCCGTTCCTTATTTAGTAGATATAATTCATAAAAAAATTTCATAAAGTGAACCTTCCATCAGTGGGGGTTCATCCCAATGTCATCAACTTAAGATTCCAAAAATTGTAAGTT